>JAASTM010000342.1 GCA_021767325.1 Spirochaetales bacterium | reverse complement strand
TACCGTAGAATCTACAGGTGGATCCGTTTTTAATATAAACGCGGTGATGTCCGGCGATCTGGAGTTCGGAATTGCACAGTCTGACCGTCAGTTCCAGGCGATGAAGGGCATGTCGGAATGGGATGGAAATCCGCAGGACAAGCTGCGGGCGGTGTGCGCACTGCACCCTGAGTCGGTTACTTTGATTGCAGCCGCCGATGCCGGGATCGACTCGATCGAGGATCTGGAAGGCAAACGGGTGAACATCGGCGATCCGGGTTCGGGTAACCGTGGAAACGCCATCGATGCGCTTTCGAACGCCGGTCTCGACTGGGAGAGCGATATCCAGGCCGAGCAGGTGAAAGCGGTTGAATCGGCTAAGCTGCTGCAGGACGGACGGATCGACGCCTACTTCTACACCGTCGGCCATCCGAACGGCTCGGTGAAGGAAGCCACCGCCGGTAAGCGCAAGGTAAAGATTGTACCCATTACCAATGTGGACAACCTGATCAAGGAGTTCCCCTTCTACGCCAAGTCGGTTATTCCAGCCAGTCTGTATCCGGCCGCCGAGAACGACGGAGACACGGAGACGTACGGCGTAAAGGCCACTTTGGTAACCTCTGCGGATGTGCCCGAGGACATCGTATACACCATCACCAAAGAGGTGTTCGAAAACCTGGAGGATTTCAAGGGACTGCACCCCTCCTTCGGCGTGCTGACCAAAGAGAACATGCTGGAAGGTAACAGTGCACCGTATCATGCCGGAGCTATGAAATACTTCAAGGAAGCCGGACTGATTTCAGAGTAACTTGCGCGTTTTCACGCAACGTAAATAACGGCCGGCCTGAACTGAGTGTAACAATGACTGTTTGGGCCGGCCTTGCCTTTACTGGCTTGCTGCCGGCCGGGGGCCGCCGGGGGCGGCTAGCGGCCGCGGAGCCTGGCACTGTGGACCGGGGCCGGCTGCTGAAGGCTGGCGACGGCTGGTTGGCGGGCAACGAGGATATACATCGAGGAGAGAAAAGTGCGGGACGATAAGGACACACGGAAGGACGAACTGGATATTGATGAGGGTGCCCGGGAGGCGCTGAAGATTGCCGAGGAGGCGGAGCTGGGGCACAAGAACCTGGCCGGGCCTTCGGCGAATCTTATCCCGGTAATTGCCGCCGCTTGGTCTCTGTTTCAGCTGGGTCTGGCCAGCGTGCTGATTCTCGATTCCATTCTTATCCGCTCGATCCATCTGACCTTCGCGATTACCCTGGTGTATCTGAGCTACCCCATGTTCAAGAAACCGAAGCGGGGGCGGCTCGGTCGCTATCTGTCCGCCCGCGACCGGATTACCACCCTGGATTTTATTCTAGCGGTGGTGGCAGCCCTGGCGGCCCTTTACATCGTACTGGACTACGAGGGCATCAGCATGCGCCCCGGTGCGCTGATCACCCGCGATGTGGTGGTCGGAATCGTGTTGGTAGTGGCGGTGCTGGAGGCGGCCCGGCGTTCCCTGGGGCCGGTGCTGCCGATCGTTGCCATTGTATTTATTTTGTACAGTTTTCTCGGGCCCTATATGCCGGGGGTCATCGCCTTCAAGGGGGTGTCGCTCTCGCGCTTTATCAATCAGATTACCATCAGCACCCAGGGTATTTACGGGATTCCCCTGGATGTCTCGGCCACCATTGTGTTTCTGTTCGTCCTGTTCGGAGCGATGCTCGACCAGGCGGGGGCGGGGCGCTATTTTGTGCAGCTGGCCTTCAGCCTGCTGGGGCGCTTTAAGGGCGGCCCGGCCAAGGCGGCGGTGCTGGCCAGCGGCCTGACCGGCATGGTCAGCGGCTCGAGTATCGCCAACGTGGTGACTACCGGCACTTTCACCATTCCAATGATGAAGAAGGTAGGGTATCCGGACCATAAAGCCGCGGCGGTGGAGGTGGCCTGCAGCACCAACGGACAGCTGATGCCGCCGGTGATGGGCGCGGCGGCCTTTATCATTGCCGAGTACTGCAATATCGAATACCTGCAGGTGGTGAAGGCGGCCTTCGTTCCGGCGGTGGTCTCCTACATCGCCCTGATGTACATCACCCACCTGGAGGCCGGCAAGCTCGGACTGAAGGGACTGCAAAAAGACCAGATTCCGCCCTTCTGGAGCACTTTTATCAGGGGTATTTACAATATCATCCCGATTATTTTCCTGATCTACGAACTGGTGTTTATGCGCCGCTCACCGCAGATGGCGGTGTTCCGGGCGATTTCCGCCCTGGCGGTGCTGATTGTGGTGCAGAGCATCGTGACGGCGATGCGGTCAGGCTACTCGCCCCTGGACGGGCTGAAGTCGAGCGGGCTGTTGCTGTGGCGTTCGCTGGTGGCCGGCGGAAAGGGCATGATGGGCATCGGTGTGGCCGTGTCGGCGGCCGGTATTATCGTGGGGGTGGTGACCCTGGGCCTCGGCGGCATCATCACCGAAGTGATCGAGGTGATCTCGGGCGGAAACTTTATTCTGATCCTGATTATCACCGCCATCGCCTGTCTGCTGCTGGGGATGGGGCTGCCTACCACGGCCAACTATATTGTTATGGCCAGCTTGACGGCCCCGGTGATTGTGACCCTAGGCGCCCGGGCGGATGTAGTGTTTCCGCTGATCGCCGCTCACCTGTTCGTGTTCTTTTTCGGGATACTGGCCGACGATACGCCCCCAGTGGGACTGGCGGCCTTTGCCGCCTCGGCGATCGCCCGTTCCAACCCGATCAAAACCGGTATCCAGGGCTTTTCTTACGATATCCGTACCGCCCTGCTGCCCTTTATGTTCATTTTCAACACCGACCTGCTGCTGGTCAATGTGACTTCGTTCTGGCGGATCGCCTGGATTTTCTTTACCACCCTTGTGGCGATGTTCAGCTTTGCGGCGGCTACGCAGAACTTTTTGATCATCAAAAACCGCATCTACGAGGGCCTGCTGCTGCTGATGACCACTTTTATACTACTGCGCCCGTACTACACCACCAATCTGCTGGGTATTGCCGAGAGCTACCGCTACGTGGTTTCAATCGCGGCGCTGCTGATTTACGCTTTCGTGTTTCTGCTGCAGAGGCAGCGGTCGCGAGGCGCTACGGCGGCAGTGTAAGTTTAGTTCGGTCCCTCGCGGGGAGCTTGACCGGCGGTGGGCCGGGCTTCGACTACCCGCACCGGATTGCCGTTGCGGGTGGTAGGGTGCGGGTGCTGTGCGGTGCGTGTCGGGCCCTCTTAGTGCAGGCCAATCGTCGAGTTCTCAGCCCCGCGGCAGCCAGCCGCGTTGTCCCTGCGGGGTTTCCACGTAGTAAAACGAGCCGTTCAGCCCGAGCAATCTCAGTCCGGAGGGATCCGAGAGTTTAGCAACCGCCTCGCCGTGGGCAGCGGGTGCGGAGTAGAGATAGCTATTCCCCGCCGCAGTCAACGAACCGCTGGCCTCCAGGGGCTGCTCGAGCAATTCAATATCTTCATAGTTCAACTCAACGGTCCGCTCTTGGCCTTGGTGTCCCGGCAGCCGCACCCGCAGACGGTCGGTGCCGGCGGCAAGAATCCGCACCACAGTGCCGGCCGGTATTTCTTGCGCGGGGCCAGGCCCGAGCTCTGCCTCGAGCTCGGTGTCGATCTCCCGGGTGGTGCGCATATAGTTTTCAAGGGAGTACAGGTCAAGCGGCAGTGGAGCCGGTGGCCCTGTTCCGGGTTTTAGAAAGTTCCAAGGATCCAGGGCCTGCCAACGGGCCGCATAAATTCCGAAATGCAGATGCGGCGGGGTAGTAATTGCGTTGCCGGTGTTTCCCACTGCTCCCAGCAGGTCGCCGGGCACTACTTTCTGCCCCCTTTCCGCATATTGCTCATCGAGATGGGCATAATAATAATTGAATCCACGGTGTGCATCGCGCACCACGACCGTCTTTCCGCCGAGCTCGCGGGTACCGACCCGCCAGACAGTCCCTTCGCTCACCGAAAGTACCGGCGTACCGCGGGCGGCAAAAATATCCACCCCTTC
>JAASTM010000341.1 GCA_021767325.1 Spirochaetales bacterium | reverse complement strand
AATATCCAATATAGATATAAAATCGCCCTCCTAAGCAGTAGGTCATGCGTTCGAATCGCGTCCGGGGTAATTATAATTCTTTTCATTATAATTATTTAGAAAAGCTCTCCAGTTTTGGAGAGCTTTTTTTGTGCCCGGGTGTAATAAAATTGTAATAGCGGCAAATCATGAACCCAAAAAATAACAACTGCTCCTGACTATCTCATTAGGAGGTAGAAATGACAGATGATTACGAAAGTGGGGAAATCCCCTTGGAAAACCTTGAGACAGTTGAGTATGCAAACATAGAATGGGTCGATTGGGTATATTCCACCTGCAGAGTTAGATCAGGTGAACTATTATCAGGAAGAAGTCAGTTCCTGTATGGTCTGACTCAAATAAAAACTTCTCCGGAATTTTCGGGGCGGTTCAGTATGTTTCGCCCCTCTCTCATCCTTGTATTTTTATATTGAGGTAAACTACTTTCTGTAAAATATAGGAGTAAACAGAATCAGTACGGTGTATATTTCCAGCCGGCCCAAAATCATGATGGCCGCGAGCCATACCTTCACATAGTCCGGAAAAAAGGCGAAATTGGAAGTTGGGCCTACCCCGCCGAATCCTGGACCGATATTGCCGATACATGCCAGCGAGGCGGTCAGTGCGGTGGTGAAGTCGGTGCCGCTGGAAGCAACCACGATGGTCGAAATCACCACAAAGACAATATAGAGGAATACAAAGCCGGAGACGGCAGTGACGATAGCCTGCCCGACCGGCTTTTGGTTCATTCGAATGGTGAAGACGCCGCGCGGATACACGAGGGTCCGCAGCTGTCTGGCGGCGGTCTTTATCATCACAGTCACATGCATCATCTTAATACCGCCGCTGGTTGAACCTACGCAGCCTCCGATAAACAACATCAGTAACAGCAGCCCCTGCGCAAGCATCGGCCAGAGTGTATAGTCGGCGGTGGCGAATCCGGTGGAGGTCATGAGGGTAGCAACCTGAAACGCGCCGTACCGCACGGCAGTCTCCACCCCTTCATATTCCCCGGAAGAAAGCAGGCTCGCCGTAACTATTCCGACGGCAAGCACGAACAGAAACACGTACGCTTTCAGCTCACTGTTTACCCGAATCACGTCGAAACGGCGGGTAATTGCCCGGAAGTACAGCGCAAAGTTCACACCTGACAAAAACATAAACAGGGTCACCACCCACTCGATATACCCGCTCTCGAAAGCGGCGATACTGGCGTTTTTGGTGGAGAATCCGCCGGTAGCAAGCGTGGCAAAGGTATGGTTGACCGCATCAAATAAGCCCATCCCCCCGAACACAAGTAACGCAGTTTCCACAATAGTGAAGCCGAAGTAGATCAGCCAGAACACACGAGCGGTATGTGAGATCCGGGGCGTGAGTTTTTCCACATCGGGCCCGGGGGCCTCCGCGCTCATCAGACGGAACCCGCTTACTCCCAGAATCGGCAGTACGGCTACCGCCAGCACGATAATCCCCATTCCCCCCAGCCAGTGGGTCAACGAACGCCACAGGAGTATAGATTTTGGCAGGACCTCTACATTGGTGAAGATAGTGGCCCCGGTGGTAGTAAAGCCGCTGGCGGATTCGAAGAACGCATTTACCAGTCCAAGCTCGGTAGTACTCAGGACAAACGGAATTGATCCGACCAAGCAGATCAGTGTCCAGGCCAGGGTAACAATCGCAAAACTGTCCCGGGTGAGAAAAGCCGATCCCTGCCGGGGAACTATCAGAAGAACGACTGCTGAGAGGCACGCCGTGGCCGCCCCCGGAAGGAGAAACGGAAACAGAGACTCTCCGTAATAGAAAGCCGTTAAAATCGGAGCTGTGAAGCTGAGCGAAAAGCCGAGCAGTAGTGCCGACAGGCCGCGAAGTACGGTCAATATATTCACAGCGCAACTGTAAGCTGCTTCATGGGAGGGGTCAATTTGGGAAGTATTAATCTTTATAGGATCTTTATACCCAAAGTCAAAATTTTATGCCATCATTACACCGATCATGAAAACCGGAAAACTGAAGATCTTCTTCGGCTATGCCGACGGCAGCGGCAAAACATACACGATGCTGCAGGCGGCCCTACGCCAAAAGGCGCTGGGCTATGAGGTCGTCGTCGGTTCGCTCTCGCCCCAGGCCAGACAGGAAACCTACATGCTCGCGCAGGACCTCGAAATACTCAGCGTTGAGCGTAACTCTGGTCTGACAGCGGAAGTCCTCCGGCGAAACCCGCAGATTGTTCTGATCGATGATATCGGATCCCGGCAGCCGCTGGTTGAAGAGCTGCTCAGCAAAGGCTTCGATGTCTACACCACTCTGAATGTATTCGATATAGGACGGGTTCGCAGCAAATTGAACATACCCGAAGAGCTTTTTAGTAACCCGCCGGTCGAGGACAGCCTGTTTCTGTATGGCCATCAGCTGGAGTTCATCGATATAGAACCTGAGAAACTGCTCGAGCGGTATGCATCTATGAGTATCTATAATGATAAAGAGCTTCATCTGCGCCGAGCCCCGCTGTTTAAGGACACTATTCTCAGGCAGCTGCGGAAGGCGGCCCTCGACTTCAGTTCGAAACACCATGACATGCGGGTGCTACCCACCAATGAGTACCTGCTGGTATGTGTCAGTCCGGCCGGCTCGTCCCGCCGGGTAATTCAAATCGCCGCCAGATCGGCCAAAACCCTCAATGCCCGTCTGGTGGCACTGCATGTGGAAACCCGCAAAACCCCCGCCCCCCACGAAAATACCAGACAACAGTTACGGTCTAATCTAGATCTGGCTGAACAACTCGGCGCAGAGGTGGTGGTGATACACGGAAGAAACGTCGCATCGGCGGTAGCGGAATACGCTTCTATGCGCAATATTCATCGCATTGCTATCGGCCGGGGGCAGCGTCACCGCTCCGTTCTGCGAGTGGTAAAACCGGATCTGGTTCAGAAGGTATTACAACTCAATCCCCGCGCCGAAGTACAAATTATTCCCGGCTTTCCGGGCGATTATGAGCCGAGCGGCTCGCTACAGGGCGAACCCTCGGAATCCGGGCCCCTAAAAAACACCCCTGCCAGAACACACACAAACTGGTTCACCTATGTAAAGCAGCTGCTGCTGATGGGCGGGGCGACTGCACTGGCAATTCTGTTTGACCTCTTAGGCCTGAGCGAAGCAAACATTATCATGATGTTCCTGCTGGGGGTGGTGCTGGTATCTCTGTCGGGAGGCCGGTGGATCGGTGTTTCTGCGGCGGTTGTTTCTGTGATGCTGTTCAATTTCCTTTTCACCGAACCGCGGTATACCTTTGTAGTCAACGATCCCCAGTACCTGATCATCTTTCCGGTGCTCTTTACCGTCGCCCTGATCACCAGCGAGCTGGTAAACCGGATGAAACGCGAAGCCCAGGCAGCGGATATCCGCGAACAACGGACCGAAGTACTGTACCGCATCAGCCGCAGTCTTCTGCAGGCAACCGGTACCCGGGCAGTGATTATGGCCGCCCTCGAGCACCTCTCGGGAATTTTCAAAGTCGGGATGGTGGTCTACCTGCCGGAGAAGGATTCGGGCAATTTGGTAAGTTATCATCTCGGCCCCGATAGCCAGCAGGCCGAGCATTTGGAATCAGCGCCTGAACGGCAGGCGGCCGAATGGAGCTTTGCCAATGCCCAGGCAGCCGGCCACGGCACTGTCAACTATTCCCAGTCGCAGGGGCTCTATTATCCCATCCAGACCCATAACCAGGTTTTAGGGGTTCTAGGGGTAGATGCTGCAAATATAAACCCGGATGAAAGTCGTAACTCCATGATCGAAGCCGTCGCGGCCCAGGTCGCTCTGGCGATCGACCGGGAAAATCTATCCGAAGCTCAGGAGCAGTCGAGAATTGAGATAGAACGGGAACGGCTGCGAAGCAATTTGCTGCGGGCGATATCGCATGACCTCCGTTCGCCCTTGGCTTCTATCAGCGGTTCGAGCAGCACCTT
>JAASTM010000340.1 GCA_021767325.1 Spirochaetales bacterium | reverse complement strand
TGCTGACACTTTGCGGGGGGAATGCCGGTAGAAATGAGATCTCACTCAGGGACTATCCGTTCTCTGCCAATAACTTGTAAGCCACTTCCTTTTCATGCGGATACAGGTCAGCCGGCATGTGGGCTTTTCCCAGGGCCGTTGCAATCATATAACGGGCACAATGCAGACAGTTTGTCCGGCAGTACTCCTCTTTCAATTTTTCGATTTCCGCCGGTTTCTCGGCCAGCTCACCGTTAAAAAAGGGACATTGTGCAATAAATTCGCATTCAGCCATATATTTCTATTCCTTCAAATATTTCAATGATTTTGTAGGAAGTGAGTATATAAAAAAACAGCTATCCCTGCAATACGTATAGACTGTCCCGAAGCTTCGCGCATTTTTTATAAGAAATTTGCGAAAATTCTCGATTTCTTGAAGCAGGACAAAGAATTACCTCCTCTTACTAAGTATGAACCAATTTCAAAGGAGGTGTTCCCATGCTCCTGAGCTACCAATTTGTACCCCCATTCTGTCCCCAGCCGAATTGCCCGATGCATTACGAAGGCCAGCACCCGGCAAAGTGGTACCGCAAATACGGCCACCACGAAACCAAGTGCTTCGGCTCGGTGCAGCGCTACCTGTGCACACACTGCGGCCACAGCTTCAGCACCCAGACATTCTCTTTGGACTACTACGCTAAGCGCATAGTAGACTACGAACAGCTCTTCCGTCAGCTGCGCTCGACCGCCGGAATTCGGGATCTGGCCCGTAATCTCGAAATCTCCCGCGGCTCGGTGCAGAACCGCATCTTCCGCATGGCCCGCTGGTCAATCGCCCAGCACTGCCTGGCCAGCGAAACTCTGCACATTAATGAAGATCTGGCCTTCGACGGCTTTGAGGGATACACCAGAAGCAAGTACTTTCCCCATCATCTGAACATCCTCATGGGTATGCAGAGCCAGTTCTTTTATGCGATGGACTTCACCACCCTCAGGCGAAAGGGCAACATGACCGCCGCTCAGCGGCTCTACCGCAGCTTTCTCGACGAAGTCTGCCGTCCCGACAAGAAGGGCGTGGAGAAGTCTATCTGCCGGCTTGCCGAAAAGATAGCCTGCCTGTATCGCCGCAGCTCAAAGGATCCTCTGTACCTCTACAGCGATGACCACCAGGCCTACCCCAGAGGTCTGTACCGCAACCGCAGCCTCTCAACACTCATGGCCGAGGGCCGGGTGGTGCACCTGCACAGCAAGTCCACCAAGGAGCCGGGGCGGAGCAACGCCATGTTCTCGGTCAACTACATGGACCGGCAGTTGAGAAAGGATGTAGTCAACTATGTCCGTCAGACGGTCAGCGTGGCGAAGAACGTCAGCTGTCTTTTGGACCGGCTGTGCATCTACCGGCTGCACCACAACTTCATCAAGCCGTACCGGGAGAACAGTCCCAAGGGTGGCATTACCCACGGCTCTTTGGCCGGATGTGATATGGACTGGATGAGCAATCTCTTAGCCCGGCGGTTTGTGCAACGACCCTTTGCCTCGCTGCTTCCATTAGAGGCGGGTGAACGGGGTATATGGTTTCGCCTGTTCAAAACGCCCTTGAAGTGGGGTGAGGAGTATCTGCCGAAGTACGCCAGGGGGTAAGGGACAAGAAGTGTGTGGATGAAGAATTGTATCACAGTGTTTGTAACACTAAGTTAGTTAATAATAAATTTTGCAATAATCTTCGGGACAGTCTATTTGACTTGAAATTTGCTGTAGAGTATACTTGGAAAAAAGCACGTCTTAAGGAGTCACACATGCGCAAATACCTGATACTGACCCTGTTGGCAGGGGGTCTTATTCTGTTTTGGACCGGATGCGCGAGCCAGCCTGTATCCGAAGAAAAAGCTCCGGAGCCAAAAGCTGAAAAAACTGAAACTGCCGAACCAGAAATGGAAAAAGTAACTGAAGACGTGCAGCTCGTCGCAAAACGCTCTTCTTACTATTCCGATGGAGTTTTAGCCTCGTATCGGGTGTACACCTATGCCGATGAAGGCACCGAAAAGCGGGAAGAAGTGATGTACAACTCTGATGATGAGGTGGAGGAAAGAGTCGAGTATACCTATGAAAATGGTAATCTAATCGAGAGCCGCACCTACAACGGCGACGGAGAGCTGCAGCGGGTTCATCAATACGATTATAACCAAGCAGGTCTTCTGATTGAGGACAAGTTGCTCAATCCCAAAGGAGAACTGCAGACCCGTCAGGTATTCGAGTACAATCAAAACGGGAAAAAGACAAAATGGAGCGTTTATAACAGCGAAGGAACTCTTCTCAGTTACAGCATCTATAAGTACGAGAACGGACTGAACACAAGAATCGAAAACTACAGCGCCGCCGGCGACCTACTCGATTATTTTGTAATTGAATACAATCAGAATGGAAAACCGGTAAAGCGCACCTGGTATAACGGTTCTGACGAGGTCGAAGAGTCCCGCAGTTTTGAGTACGAGGATGGGGCACTGGTAAAAGAGACTGTGTATCGGGCTAACGGCTCGGTCAAGCGACACATCGTGTATACAAACAACAGTTACGGAAATCCGGTTGAAGTTGTGTACATGGATGCCGGCGAAGACATCCTGGAACAGGTTGCCTACGAATACATCAACCGAACCAGAGTCTATTACCAGCCGGTCGAATAAAGAGTTTAACACGAGGATATTATGCGAAAAACAAAGCTAATAGTACTGTCGCTTCTGCTGCTGGCGGTAATAGGCAGTCAGTTTGCTGCCGCCAATGAGGTAGCCGCTATATGGACACGGCTGTACGAGCGCGCCCGTACTCTCGAGCAGAAGCAAAAAATAATGATGAACATTGTCGAGCAGCACAGCCGCGATATGATTCCGGTCTTAACAGAAGCACTGGATGAGGAAGTTCGCACCTTTCGTAATACCGCCGATATAACAGAAAAAAGCCAGAAAAATGAACTGATGAAAATGGTGGTTAAAGAGCTCGGAAGGCTGAAAGCCCGCGATGCGGCGTCGATTGTGTGGGAAACCGTAGAAACAGTCGAAGAGCCGTTACTGAAAGGCGAGGCCATTACTGCGCTCGGCAGCATGGGCGCTCGGCAGTATGCCGAAGAAATGGCAATGATGCTGAGAAATATCAACTTCAACTATGATGAAATCGAAAACCAGCGCAAAAATGAGATCATAGCCTACTCACTCGTTATGGCACTCGGAAGGCTCAAGTCCGAAGTTGGCTATGCGCCGGTCTTCTTTGCTTCGCAGGGTTGGTATTCCGGACAGAGCCAGGTGAAGCAGCTCGCCGAGAGAGTGCTGCAGCAGATGGTCGATGATCCAACCGAACAGCTTCTTACTATACTGCTCGAAAACCCCGAATACGAGCTGAAGCTGGCCGCACTGCGGGCCGCTGAGGAATCAGCAGCACCAGAAACCGGCAAAGCCAGGGTTGCAGCGGCAGCACTCAACGAGGGGCTGAAATACTCGCCGAAGAACCAGAATGAAAAGCGGCAGCTCAAGACCCTGCGGATGAATGCACTCAGGATGCTGAGGAAGTACCCTCAGCCGGAGAGCGAAACACTCATTAGTGATATGGCGCAGATGCTGCGGCTGTATCGGGTCGACAGGGTGTTCGCAGAAGACGAGATGATAACCCTGCTCGAGGCGATGGGTACCTACACCGGTGAGGAAGTAGCCCGTCCCCTGGCCGATCTGATGGCCTATTACAACGAGCGGCGCGAGTTCACTCCGCCGGATTCTTACCGGATCGTAAGAGCTCTCATTCAGGCTATTGGCGATGTGGGGCACATCGCCGGGCTGGAAGAGCTGACAATCATAACAATTTCGGAGTATTGGGAAGGTTCGATACAGCGCGAAGCCCAGGCTGCTATCGATCAAATCCAGGCCGAAAACTAAGGATGCACTCACGGCCCGCTCACGGGCCGGTACTTTTCAACCTGCACCTTGGCACCTCAATATCAACTAAACAAAGGCTGCCGGA
>JAASTM010000339.1 GCA_021767325.1 Spirochaetales bacterium | reverse complement strand
TCGGTAAAGACCTCTTCCGGGATCTGGTTGCGGATAGGTTCGAGGATTCGGCGCTCCTGCCGGCTCGGCAGCCCGGTGGCTGCGTATTCGGTGTTCTGAAAATAGCTGCGGGTACGGGTGTACTGGTTATAAAAGAGGTTGGCGTTCATCCACTGAAAGTCGAGGGCGTAGTTGAGGGCCATACGCACCCGCCGGTCGCTGAAAAAGGGGCGTTGAATATTGAACACGAAGGCCTGCATCGGCTGGGGGATATCATGGGGAATTTCCTCTTTTACTATGTAACCCTCGTCGAAATTGGGCCCGTTATACAGTGTTGCCCAGTTTTTGGATATATTCTCCCGGTGGATATCATATTCGCCGGCCTTGAAGGCCTCGAAGGCGACATTCTGATCGCGGTAGTAGTCGTAGCGGATGAAATCGAAGTTTAATTTTCCGCGGTTGACCGGCAGGTCGCGGCCCCAGTAGTCATCGAGCCGCTCGTACACCACATACTGGCCGATCTTGTAGTCGCTGATGGTGTAGGGTCCTGAGCCGAGGGGTACCTCGGTCTGCGGCTCGGAGAAATCCCGGCCTTCCCAGTAGTGCTTGGGCAAAACGGTATTGTCGGCCAGTGACATGATGAGCTCCTTGCTGCCCGGCGAGAGGGTGAACTTAACCCGCCGCCGGTCCAGGGCCTCCGCCGCCTCGACATCTTTGAAGTACTGCCGGAACTGAGGTACTCCCTTCTCCATAAAGGTGTTAAAGGAGAACACCACATCTTCGGCGGTAATCGGAACTCCGTCCTGATGACGGGCCTGCGGATTTATGTGGAAAATAACCCAGCTGAAATCCTCCGGGTACTCCACTTTCTCGGCTATCAGCGGATACAGCACATTGGTTTCGTCCTCGGAGCGGGTCATTAGAGTATCGTAGATCGATAGGCTGCCGGTGGCCGCAATTCCCCGCAGGGCAAAGCGGTGAAAGTTGTCGAATGTGCCGATGTAATGCATGCGCAGGGTGCCGCCCTGCGGCGCATCGGGGTTTACATAGTCAAAATGGCGAAAATCGGCCGGATATTTGGGTTCGCCGTGCATGGCAATTGCGTGAGTAAGCTGTACATCAGCCCCAAGCGATGAAGCTATGGCTAAAAACAAGGCCAAAAACAGTATTATGCTGAATAACTTCTTCATAACAGCACCCCTCCTCAGTATTAACTTACCATAGGAATTTGTCGGCCGGAAGTCAATAAAAAGTGTATACAAGATTTAAAACAGGCAAGGGATGCACTATATTTAAACAAAACAATGACTATTCTTTTAGTGGATCCGGACAGGTCTATCCTCTCAGAAATTTCGGCATACCTGAAAAGTATGAATATTAATATCGTGACAGCCCGCAGCCTGGACGAGGCCGCCGAAATCATCCAGACCCAGCTCTTCGATGCAATCATAGCCGATGTAGGCATGCAGAATGGTTCGGTTCTGCGCCTGATCGAATATCAGCAAACCTTCAACCGGAACGCCCCGCTGATTGTTACGGCCGATTTCGGCCATGTGCAGGATGCGGTGAGAGCGGTCAAAAACGGAGCCCACAACTTCATCCAGAAGCCGTATGATGCGGAGGACCTGTACCAGCGTATTTTGAAGGCCCTCGAGTTCCGCCAGCTCGAACTCGAAGCCCAGAGTCTGCGGGGCGAGCGAGAACTGATCTATAAACCGGAAAACTTCATCAGCCGGAGCCCCGAGATGGACAATGTGCTGCAGATGGTAAGTAAAGTAGCCAAAACCGATGCTACCGTACTCTTGACCGGTGAAACCGGTACCGGCAAAGAGCTGGTCTCGGGGGCAATCCATTACAACAGCCATCGGGCAAAAAAGGCGTTTGTAAAGGTGAATTGTGCCGCCCTTCCGGTACAGCTCCTGGAGAGTGAACTGTTCGGTCATGAGAGAGGTGCTTTCACCGGTGCCGACAAGGTGCGGATCGGGCGTTTCGAGCAGGCCAACGAAGGCAGTATTCTACTCGATGAAATCGCCGAAATGGAGATGGGCACACAGGTAAAATTGCTGCGGGTGCTGCAGGAACGGGTGTTCGAGCGCCTGGGGAGTAACCGGCAGATCAAGCTGGATGTGCGGGTAATGACGGCTACCAATCGCGATCTTTACACTGAAGTCCAGGAAAACCGCTTTCGGCAGGACCTCTATTACCGGCTGAATGTGGTGAATATCGAAATTCCACCCCTGCGGGATCGCAAAGGCGACATTATTCCGCTGGCCACCTATTTCCTGAATAAGTTCAACGGTGAGTTCAACAAGAATGTAGAGAAGTTCAACCCAGAGGCGCTGCAGATGCTGCTGCAGCACTCATGGCCAGGTAATGTGCGGGAGCTGCGGAATACCGTTGAGCGGGCGGTCCTGATGACCGATCACAGCGTAATCGGCGTTCACGATCTCAATGTTACTGTACCGCCGCCGGCTCAGCCGGAGGCCGGGGAGACGGGAGCTGGAGATCAGACGAGTGCAGCTGCCCGCTTTAGAGAGGGTGAGCAGCCGGTAAAACCCGGTGACAGATTCCAGTTCGTACGGATCCCGCAGCAGGGGCTCAGTTTGAAGGAGATAGAAGAGGATTTGATACGGCAGGCGCTGCAGGCAACTCACTACGTACAAAAAGATGCGGCCAAGCTTCTGGGAATTTCCCCGCGGGCCCTGAACTATAAAATTTCGAAATATGGCATCAAGAATCCGCATTGGCATAAGAATACCTGAGCTAATTCCAAAATGAAATTTAATTTCAAGATTACGAAAGTGAAATAATTTACCGTTAGTTAATTACAAAATTGTAATTTAAAACCGATCCGCAATTCCCCGCCTCTTCTGTCAGCTTGAAACTAATTATATATATTAAAATGAAATAAAAATTTATTTTCTTTTCTCTTTTTTTTGGCACGCAACTTGCACTATTGTTCCGGTTTAAATTTTGTGCAACTGGGAGGGGAACTATGTTGCGAAACAACAAGAGAATGCTGCCGACCGTGGCAGCCCTGACGGTACTAGTACTGATTATTTTTGCAGGCTGTGTACCTCAGGAAGAAAACGGAAGTCTAAAAGTTAGTTTTGAAGACGCCGAAGCACGTACGCTTACACCGGCGATAAGTCTGGATCCTGCCTCTTATACAGTGAGTGGGAACGGGCCTTATGACAGTTCGTTTACCGAAACCACTACCGATTCACCGCTGCAGGTGAGCTATTTGGATGCCGGCGAATGGATTATCACCGTAGATGCCTTTAACGCCAGCGGTACCCGGATAGCAACCGGAACAAACTCAGTGAATGTAACCGCCGGCAGCACTGCCCAACTCCATATTCTGTTGTTGCCGCCGGCCGGTACCGGTTCTCTGCAAGTCGACGTGTTTTGGGACGATTCAGTTATTGCCAATCCGGTCATCGAACCGCAGCTTATTACCAGCTCGGGCTCAAGCCTCGCCTTGACGGCGAATCAGGTTGCCGCCGGACATTCGGAAATTTCAGAATCGACGCTCTCAACCGGGTATTACACCTTCAGTCTCCAGCTCCTGGATGCCGGTGAGGTAGTTGCCGGAGCGGTTGAAGCGGTCCGGGTACTCGACGGAGAGCTGACTAGCGGCCAATACACCTTCAACGAGTTCAACATGCCGGACGGAGACGTGGATATCACCATCGATCCGGACCTGCAGGAACCGCTGACCATTACTCTCAGCGGAACGGTCGACAGCTATGTGCATGGAAGCACCATGACCGTGACCGCCGATGCGGGCAGCGTCACCGATGTGAATTACACCTGGTACTTGAACGGGGTGTCCCAGGGCACCGGTTCTTCGTACACCACGGCGAGCACTTTAGCTCCCGGGCAGTACCGTTTGGACGTAGTCGGCTTTACAACTGACGGCTCACAGGCCGGTTCGACTACTCACACTTTTACAGTCACAGAAAGTTAAGAAATAAGCGAATCCATGAGAGGTATATTCGGTATGAAAAATAAG
>JAASTM010000338.1 GCA_021767325.1 Spirochaetales bacterium | reverse complement strand
CTCCACCGAGGAGAGAACCTCCGGCGAAACCTCGCCCATACGGGCCATTCGTTTCACGGTCTGCTGCTGAAGTTCAGGGGGCAGCGATTCGAGCACTTCGGAGGCCTTCTGCGGCAGCAGATACGACAGCACAATACTCATTACATGCACCGGCTCCTTGCGCAGAAGGAGCATTATCTGCTGATAATCCATATCATTCAAAAATGAAAACGGTCGGTCACCGCTGTACGGATGGACTCTCTTGAGTATTTCTTCGGCCTTCTCTTGACCCAGCGATGCTTTCAGGATGTCCCGGGCAGTATCAACCCCGCCGCGCGGATTGGCCGCGATCTCTCCGGCGATGTCGCCGAACTCTTCCAGTATCTTCTCGGCTTCGGGCCGCTCGATTCGTTTGATCTTGGCAATCTCACCGGTTACTTTCTCGATCTCCTCCTGGGAGAGGTGCTTGAGTACGGTAGCCGCCTGATCCTTACCCAGCAGTAACAGCAGCTTGGCCGCCTTTTTGTGTCCGAACCCGGTTTTCAGAAAACCGTTACGCCCGATGAAACCCCCTACCGACCCTTCGGAGGGGTATTGGCCGTTGGCATCAGGATGATAAATCTGCGGGTTCGCCCTGCTCTCATCCCGCTTCCCGGCAGAATGCTTCTGCCCGCTGACCGCATGCAGACGATTCGGCGGGGCAGGTTTTTCAGCAGTCTCTTTGCCGGAGGCTCCTGTCCCGGAAGCCTTTGACTCGGAAGCCCGGGGCTGCTTTTCCTCTTTCTGTGGATCCTTTTCGGTTTTCTGGAAAGCCTGCAATTTGTAGGCCTGTATTGCGTGCCGGTTTTTCATACCTCTATTGTACCAATCCCTTCCCCGTTAGACAATCTTTAGCAATAGCAATTCATACTTTCGCGCATCCTAACAGTGCCGCAAAATTTTTCCACACTCCCTTGACAAATTTTTAATAAATCGGTATAAATACACTCGTTCGAGCCGCTGTAGCTCAGTCGGTAGAGCAGGGGACTGAAAATCCCCGTGTCAACAGTTCGATTCTGTTCGGCGGCACAGATAAGCGTTGAGTCTTAGACTCAGCGCTTTTTTTATGCCCCAAAGCCGGTACCCGAAGCCGAAGGGCCGGCCAACGAGCAGCCGGCAGCCGCACGCTCCCGCAGTTTCAGGATTTCAGCTCGGCCGAAACCTCGCGCCGGACCGGATCAATATCTATTACCGCATAACGCCCCTCTTTGAAGGCACCCGGGTTAATCACATGAGTCGCTCCACTCAGCTTGTGACCGAAGGATTCGTGAATGTGTCCCGAGAGCACGAGCAGCGGCTGATGCTCGCTCATCCAATCGGCAAGTGAGCGGCTGCCGACATGTTTTATCTTCATTGCCCGGTCGGCCACTGACCCGTGGGGCGGTTGATGGCTGACCAGGACCAGCGGCTGCTCTGTGTCCCCGGGCAGTTGTGCCAGAGAAGTGCTTATATCCTGATCAGAAATCTCGTAGGGTGTAGTCACCGGACCGGGCAGGGCTCCGCTCATTCCGGCCAGTCGCAGCCCCTGAAAATTCTCGGCCGCTGTACTGAGCAGAACGCCCTCCCCTTGCAGATACGACTCTATTTCCCGATTATCACAGTTACCGGCTACCGCTTTGACATTGGGATGCAGTTCCCGCAAAGCTCGCAGCACACTGCGCGCCTCGGGAACGCCGCCGAAATGGGTCAGATCACCGGCGCAAATCAGGAGATCTGCTCCGGCGGCCTCATCGGCACAGCGTCCGAGAGCGGCTTCGTTTCCGTGTATGTCGGAGACAAGCAGTACGCGCATATCCACCTCCTGCTATAAGTGTAAGAATAACTCTCGCTTTGATCAACTTTGAGGTTGTTGAGCTCATGAAAGCAGTGTGTAGAGCTGCTGCTCGAGTTCCAGAATAGTGTGCTCCTTCAGCGAACGCTGTTCCCGGGGGATAGGATTGTGAATGCTGGCCTGGATTTCCGCCGGCGGACCATACAGCACCACAATCGAATCTCCGAGCAGCACCGCCTCTTGGATGTCATGGGTCACGAACAAGGCTGTCCGTTTATCGCGACACCACAGCTTCTCGAACAACTCGATCAGCGCCAGCTTCAGATGCAGGTCCAGGGCCTGGAATGGTTCATCCATCAGCATTACACCGGCCGGGTATGCAAAGGCCCGGGCAACCGCCGCTCGCTGCCGCATACCCCCCGAGAGTTCATGCGGATAATAGTCCGCGAATCGGCTCAAACCTACCATATCCAGGAAGGAGGAGCTGCGCTCGGCCAGCTCGCCGGGGGTGAAAAAGGGGGTGAGCACCAGCTCGATATTCTTCCGCACACTTTTCCAGGGCAACAGGCGCGGCTCCTGGAACAAATAACTGATACGCTCGCCCTGCACTCCGCTAACCGACCCGCTATCAGGGCCGAGCAGCCCGGATATAATGTTGAGCAGAGTGGTCTTTCCGCAGCCCGAGGGCCCGAGGATTGCGGTTACGTGCTGGTCGGGAATGTCCAATGAGAAATTATCGAAGACCTTCAGATCTCTGAAGCTGAGACTGAGACGGTTACATTGAATCGGCATAAGAGCTACTCCACGGGAGGGCGCGAATTCCGAGACTGAGAATCCACTGACTGACCGCGCTCAGCAGTATCGCTACCACCGTCCAGGCGAAGACCTGGGCGGTTTCGAGGCTCATCTGTGACAGCTGCATTTCGCTGCCGACGCCCCAGTTCGGCAGGCTCAGGACCTCGGCTGCCACTACGACCTTCCAGGTCAGCCCCAGGGCGGTCTGTGCCCCTGAGATCAGATAGGGCACTACCGATGGTATGGAAATATGGATGAGTCTGCGCCCCGTCTCCAGGCCGTAAGCCCGGCCCATTTGCAGCAGCTTTTGATCGGTCTGTCGGATTCCGATGATAATGTTCTGGGTAATCACCGGAAATGCAATCAAAAACGAGCTGAAGACCGGCACGGTGCCGGTCTTGAACCACAGGAGGGCTATCAGAATGACCGACATGATCGGGGTAGTGCGGATAACCGCAATCAGCGGTTTGAACAGAGCGTGCAGCGGCAGATACACCCCGGCGGCTATTCCGACCACTGTCCCGACTGTTAGAGAGATAAAAAAGCCGAGGACTCCCCTGACTACTGTCAGCCACACGGAGACCCAGAAGTCCCCGCTCCGGGCCAGATCGAGCAGCTCGAGGGCCACCTTAGGTGGGGCCGGCAGGATTATGGATGCGTCAATAAGAACCGCAGCCATCCACCACATCCCCAGCAGTATGGCCACTGCCAGGATAGATATTAGGTGAATGCGCTGCGATCTGTACCAGGGGGCCGGTTTCAAAAGCTGAACCTTTTACCGGGCCGCACTAGTTCGAAAGATAAAAGCCGTCATCCGGCAGCTGCCCGCCTACGGAGGCGGGATTGAAGTCCAGCAGGACCTCTAAAAAATTCTCCATAACCGGTCGTGCTTCGGTCGAATGGATGAATCTGAGATTACAGTTCGGGATGGCTGGTTTCGCCAGAGCAGCCGGCATCACATTGTATTTACCGATCAGTTCGGCTGCGTCGGCCGGGTTACCGTTTACCCACTCGATCGAGTCGGCATAGGCTGCCAGAAAGCGCTCGACCAGTTCCGGCCGCGCTTCTACCAGCTCCGGCTTCACGACCACTACCGTAATCGGGTAGGTGGAATCGGTGCCGCGCAGTTCTTGCCAGGTGGTCTGAAAATTGAGTACTCTGCGTACCTGGTCGGTTTTGGCCCCCACCATGGTCACGAAGGGTTCGGGGAGCACGGCTGTATCGATTTTGCCCGATATCAGCAGCTGCGCCAGCTGCGGACCGCTGCTGACGGAAAAATTGATATTTACATCCTCCCCCGGGTCGAGGCCGTACTGGGTCAAAAAGTAGCGAAACAGGTAATCCGGAGTGGCGCCTTTACCGATCGAATGGACCTCTTTACCCTCCAGATCTTCCCAGCTCTGCACTTCAGGGTCGCGGCT
>JAASTM010000337.1 GCA_021767325.1 Spirochaetales bacterium | reverse complement strand
TTTGAAAAGCAGGGCTGCCGCCTCATCCTGTCCGGTCTTGCGGGTCAGCTCGCGCAGGTGCTGTGCCCGGCTTTCGAGCTCATCGAAGTTTTCGCTGCTGAAACTGATCTGCCCAAACCGGAGCAGATCGGACATCAGCTCATGCAGTTCACTTTCTATATTTTCATAGGCGGCGGATACAACCTCTTTAAGGGCTATCTTAGCGGGCAGCTTCGAAGCCCCGGGGCTGCCGGAGTTCTCGTTCAACATCGTTTTTAGACGTGAAAGGAGAAGGCGGCGGTAGATCGGACAGTACAGGTAGGTACTCTGCTCCTGCTCCCGGTATGAGTTGCGGACACCCCGTACCAGAAACAGCTGCATCTGCGGCGGTATGTTTTCACGGGAGAGGCGCTTGCCGATGCGCGCGCATTCGTTCGGCGAGCCTTCCACAATAAAGAGACTACCAGGCTCAGGCGCGAACTCCGCTTGCCCGCTGCTGCTGACCACGTTCAGCTCCCAGGCGCGAAACTGGCGCTGCCGAATATCGGCTAAGTTCGGATCGGGACTGATGTAACAGATGGCAGGCTGGTGTTCAAAGCTGACAGCATCTATTTCACGCGGTTGCGTCTGCCGTGCAGGCTCCAGTCTGACAGTGAAATTGAACTCGGTTCCGTGCCCAACCTTCGATGAGAAATCGATAGACCCCTCCATCAAGCGAACCAGGTCGCTTACAATCGAAAGCCCCAGTCCGGCCCCGTTGTATTGCCGGGTCGAGGTGCTGTCCACCTGGTGAAAGGCCTCGAACACGTGCTTCCGCTCGCCCTCGGGAATACCGCAGCCGGTGTCACTCACCCGGGAGTGCAGCATCACCTGGCCGGTTTTTACATCGTCCTCTGTCCTTACACGCAGATACACCCAGCCTCGGTCGGTAAACTTGACCGCATTGCTCAAGAGGTTGAGAAAAATCTGGCCCAACTTGTGCTCGTCGCCGCGCAGGTGAAAGCGACTCTCCTCGTCGATATCGATGTATACGCACAGCTCTTTCTCCTGGATCTCGGTCCAGAGCTTGTTGACCGCATTTTCGACCACCTCGTCAATATAAAAATCATTTTTTGACAGTGCCACCCGGCCGGCTTCCATCCGGGAAAAATCGAGCAGCGAATCTATCAGATTCAATAAACTGCGGCCGGAATCCTCGACAATCTGCAGGTACTCCTGCTGGGTTTCATAGTCGTCGGATTTTCGGGCCAGTTGAGTCATACCGAGAATACTATTGAGCGGGGTTCTCAGCTCATGACTGACATTTGCCAGGAATTCACTCTTGGCGCGGCTGCCCTCCTCCGCCCGAATTTTGGCCGATTTCAACTCCTGTTCGATTTTGTATTTGTAGAGAGCCATTTCAATGGTCGAGTATATCTCACGTTCCTGAAACGGTTTCAGAATATAGCCAAAGGGCTCGGTTACCTTCGCCCGCGCGAGGGTGGTTTCATCCGAATAAGCGGTAA
Source organism: Spirochaetales bacterium (assembly GCA_021767325.1). The sequence goes on along the minus strand of JAASTM010000337.1, from coordinate 2,524 downwards.
TATAGATAACCGGGGTACCGAGACTGCTCTTAATATGTTCAGCCGCTTCAATACCGTCCATCTCCCCCTTCAGGTGAATATCCATAAGGATGAGGTCCGGACGCTCCTCTTCGGCCTTTGCAACGGCATCCTCGCCGGTGAGCACATGTTCGACAATCTGGTAGCCGAGGGACGTCAGTCTGCGCTCCATATCCATTGCGACGATGCTTTCATCTTCAACCAGCAGTATCCGCACTGATGCCATTACATATCTCCGTTCATTGTATTAACGATGCAGTAAATTCCATTCCACCGCTCGCTGAATCAGTTCGGTGGAAGAATGCAGTTCGAGCTTCGTTTTTAGATGGGATTTATAGGTTTCGATAGTTTTTACGCTCAAAGTAAGCCGCTTGGCTATCTCCCGGGTTTCCAGGCCGTCACCGATGAGACGGAACACCTCGAACTCCCGGTCGCTCAGCACATCGACCGGCGAGGTGTCCTTGTGCGGTTTTCCGGCAAACTGGGAGAGCATACGCTCATGCATGTCGGCACTGAGGTAGATTGATCCCTTCAACACCGAACGGATGGCAGTCATCACATTTTCTGTTGCTTCACTTTTCATAATGTAACCCTTTGCGCCGGCCCGCAGGGCACGTTCGGCGTACACCCGTTCGTCGTGCAGCGAAATGACCATTGTTTTTACTTCGGGGTATTGCACATTGATAATCTTGATCAACTCGAGCCCGTCACTCTCTTTCAGGGTTAAATCGACCAGGGCTAAATCGGGTTTGGTTTCCTCGATAACCGCCTGGGCCGACCAGTGATCCTCCGCCTCACCCACTACTGCAAGGTCAGCCTCACGATTGATGAGCTGCGCGAAGCCTTTGCGGACAATCGGATGATCATCAATAATAACAATGCGTTTCTCCATCACCTTCCCTTTTAGTGAAATTTCGGTACACGGCGAATAACAGTGGTGCCTTTATCTTCATTTTCAATGATCGAGAGGCGTCCATTAATAATATTCGACCGGAACTCCATGATTCTCAATCCGAGCCCCTGGGTTTTGTGCCGTTCTATCCCGTTCCCGTCATCACGAATCTGCAGGAAATATTCAGAGTCTTCCTCTTTCAGCATAATCTTCACCTCATCCGCATCGCCGTGCCGTTTCGCGTTGGTAATCGCTTCCTGTGCAATGTGGTAGAGTTGAGTTGCCAGAGCTTCATCGGTAATATCATTGGTCAGTTCAGTAGTACAGTCGACTCGGCAATTGTAGAGGTTCTCGATTTGCAGGGCCAGCTCCTTCAGAGCCACCGAAAGTCCCTGGTTCTGCAGAGTAACCGTAAGCAGATTCTTGGCCAGACTGCGGGTCTGCTGGATAGACTGGTTTACCATCTCCTGGATCCGTCGGGCCGACTCGACCTCATCCGGACAGTTCGATTCCTGCAGCATGTTCTCCAACAGTTTCAGCTGCAGCGATATGCCGGTAAGGTTCTGTCCCAGACTGTCGTGAAGGTCCTTCCCGATTCGGCGGCGCTCTTTTTCCGATATTTCGAGGATCTCCCGTTCCAGCTGCTTTTTGGCGGTTATGTCGCGGGCGATCAGGGACACTCCGGTCACTTCGTTCATCAGTCCCCGTATAGGATTAATTTTCAGAGAAATATTGATGATCTCTCCGGTTTTTTTCTGCCGCACCGTCTCGTAGTGCTCGACCTCGATGTCATCGCGGATTTTGTCGAGGATATCCGGCAGCTCATTCGGATAGAAGGGGGGCGTGAGTATCAACAGGTTCTTCCCGCGGACCTCCTCTTCGGTATATCCAAATATCTGCTCCGCTCCCTTGTTCCAGCTGATGATAGTACCGTCGAGGGTAGCCCCTATAACCGCATCACTGATACTTTTCAGGGTAATTGACAGAATCTCTTCATTCTTGCGGGCCTGCAGCTCCATCTGATGCCGGTACAGGGCCATCTCTATCATTGAATGCAGATCGTTTTGATGGGAGCTCTTGGTTATGTAACCGTAGGGCTCGGTCCGCTTAGCTCGAGACAGGGTCTCTTCGTCCGAAAAGGTAGACAGAAAGATGAAAGGAGCGCTGAAACGGCGGCGGATATGCCTGGCGGTCTCCATACCGTCCATTTCTCCCTTCAACTTTATATCCAGAAGAATGAGATCGAGACTGTTGCGGCTAATCACATCCAGTGCCTCCTCGCCGCTGTCGACGTGCGGAAGCACCACATACCCCAGAGACTCCAGGGTGCGTGTAAGATCCAGGGCTACTATTTGTTCGTCTTCGACTACTAGTATGACCGGTTTGTTTTCGGTATCCTCCGACACCATGACTCCTCCTGACGGCTCCGGGCCGTCAGACGCATTAGTACCCTCAGCTTACTATAAGAAATAGTTTGTTTCTACATATGCGCCCAGCTGAACTCCGGTTTCTAAAAAGCCCGCCTTGCGCTTTTTTATTCTGATTTGGGCAAGTACTACGTTTTGTTCTTCAAGATATTTCCACTGCTGCAGAGAAAACGGGTCGTTTACGCTA
>JAASTM010000336.1 GCA_021767325.1 Spirochaetales bacterium | reverse complement strand
TGGAAGTCGGCTTTAGCCGGTATGATTACCGGTACTCTGGTGCTGATCATCTGGGAACGGCTGGGATACAACGCGTACATGTATGAAATCGTACCGGGTTTCATTGCCAATGCGCTGACCATCTGGATCGTCAACTTTTTTACCTCTCCGGATGATGCTGAGTATTACGGTACTTTCGTGGAGCAGTACAGATTGGATACCGGCGAAACTGTCGCGACCGGGCAGAAAGAGTAAGCGGTTATTTTCGATTGAAGACCGAGGGGCTGCCGGCGGATGAGCTCGAAGACGGGCTCATGCGGGGCGGCCGCTCTTATTCACTACTGTCTGCGGTCCGGGGGGCCTGTGCCTTTGAGCGCTGCAGCTCCTGCATCTCGACGAAGAGCACGGCTAAACCCTCAGAAAGATCTTCGCGCTTTACCACTACATTGTCGGGAACCTGGATTTCAGCGGGACTGAAGTTCCAAATTCCGCTTATTCCGGCCTCGATCAGGGTGTCGGTTACGCTTTGAGCTGCTGCTGCGGGGACGGTGATGACAGCCACATGAATATCTTTACGGCGGGCAATTTTCTGCAGGTCGCTCATCGGATAGACCGGAGTGTCATAAATACTGGTGCCGTGTTTCTGCGGATCAGCATCGAAGGCCGCCTCTATCCGCAGACCCCGGGTCTGAAAGCCTTCATACCCCATAAGGGCGGTTCCCAGTGAACCGGCGCCTACCAGCAGGGCTGCGGTGTTCTCATTCCAGCCGATGAAGGAGCGTATAGAATTGATCAGTTCGTTGATGTCGTACCCGACTTTAGGCTTCCCGACAATGCCGGTAAAGGCCATATCCTTGCGAATTTGAATCGGCTTCAGATCGAGCTCTTCGGCGATATCCGTTGCGGATACAGTAGTTTTCCCCTTGATTTGAAAGGTCTCGAGTATATTCAAGTAGCGCGGCAGTCTTCTCAACGATGGGAGCGGTATGCTGTTCAATTTGTTAATCCTTTCAACTACAATTTATCGATAGAAAAAGGTAGTATACCCATAGTACATACTAACAGACCCCAGGCTGATTGACAAGTTTTATTTTGCCCGCATCCGTGTTAGTATTAAGCAGAACATATATATTCTGCATTTTAGAAGAAAGGAAATATGATGCTTACTACAGAAAAAACACTCAATCTTATTCGTAACAATGTTTTTGATACAATCGGTTGTACGGAGCCGGTTGCAATTGCATATGCCGCTGCGGCTGCTCATCAGCATTTGGGAGGTGAGATTCGGCTGGTCGAAGTTTCTATCAGCGTAAATGTGTTCAAAAATGCAATGGCCGTAGGTATTCCCGGCTCAGATAAAAAGGGAATCCAGTTCGCCGTTGCACTGGGTCTCATAGCCGGAGACTGGAAGAAAAAATTGCGGCTATTCGAGGGTGTGCAGCCCGAGCACCTAGAAAAGGCCGGTAAACTCGCCTCCTCGGAGTTCATACCGGTGAGCCTGGCGGAGGTTTCCGAGAAAATATATATACACGTAAAGGTTACTACCGACAGGGGCGATGCGGAGGCTGAAATCATAGGAGCACACGATAATCTGGTATCTGTAAAGGTAAATGGGGAGAGGGTGTTTCCGACAGACAGATCCGCTGCTGCCGGCAGTTCCGCCTCGAAAGAGACCGCGGAAGCGGAGGGCTCCCCGGCTGAACTCGAGGGCCTTTCGATGCAGGCCCTGGTGGACGCAGTGCGGGAAATCCCCCTTGATCAGCTCTCATTCTTGAGCGGAGCGGTTGATATCAATGTTGCCGCTGCCGAGTACGGGCTGGAGAACTCTCCCGGGATGGGGCTTGGTATGGGTATCGAACGCCTCACAGAACGGGGCATTCTCGGTGAATCTTTAGCTACTAAAGTTGAAAAGTACGTGGCCGCGGCTGCCGACAGTCGAATGAGCGGGATGATGGTACCGATCAAGGGCTGCGGCGGATCCGGAAACCACGGAATTGCATATTTCCTGGGTACCGGGCTGGCCTATCGAGAGTATGAATCGAACATGCGGACCACCCTCGAACAAACTCTGGCAATGGGTCTGCTGCTCGTGAAATATATCAAGGTCTACACCGGCTTGCTCACTCCTACCTGCGGAGTTACCGTAAGTGCCGCCCCGGCGATAGCCGCCTCGCTGGTCTTTGCGATGGGAGGCACGGCGGAGCAGATGACCGCGGCGGTCAAGCTCGTACTCGGCAATATCGCCGGAATTCTCTGTGATGGAGCCAAGCACGGCTGTGCGCTAAAGGCTGCCACCAGCGCCCGGTTCGGAGTCGAGGCGGCCTTTCTGGCAATGGATGGCGTTACTATTCCGGATAGCGACGGAATCGTCGGCACCGACCTGCCCGATAGCATGGGATTTCTGCGTACACTGCAGAACAGGGGGCTTACCACTGCCGATAAGACCATGCTGCAGATTCTCATGGAGAAATCGGAGAGAATCGCCGACGCATAGTAGTCTATATGCCGGAGGAGTGCAGGAGTGAGCGGGCGGCCCGCTGAAATGCGGCGGAGGCCGGGCGGTGCTGAAAGCTCACCAGCACTCCCAGTCCGCTGTTTACCGCTTCGTGCACGAAATTACTCGTAAGCCGTGCATATACGTCCCGGGCTAGAGCATTTGTACCGTTGGAATCGTCGGCGTGCAGCAGCAAATTCTGTAGTTCAAAAGTGGATGCGACTACCTGAATCTGCCGGATCACCAGGGGAAAGAGGCGCTTGATAAGGGTCAGATACTTCTGCCGATATGTATCGGTGTGGTTGATAATACTGGAGAGCTGTGCATAACGGTCCCGGACCAGTTGCCCCTGCCTGTCCCGCTTTTTCGGTACAAACCGGGTAAGGGTATCGACGATTTTGTCGGACTGAAACAGCTTGTACATTGAAAAGTAGAACAACAGTAAGGCCGACATGTTCCTCAGAGCCGGGAAGTGGCGGATTTCCTCTTCCAGAAACATCAGCAGAGCACTTATCTCACGGTCGAGAGAGTGGCCCGGGTCCTTCGCCCGCGAATCGGTTCCGGAGAAGGTACTGTCCTTATTCTCTTCGGCAGACTCCTTGGTTTCTAGAAGCGTCAAGGTTTTAATGATCTGTCGGCGGGTGCGGTTGGACTGACAGGCGGAGAGATACTGCCGCAGGCTATCCCTCTGCTCGGGGGTGAACAGCTGTGAACTCTCTGCAATCTTCTCGCCTGTGTGGGAGAACTGCTGCGCGAGAATGGAGTGCAGATTAGTACCGAAGTCATCCAGTGCAGAATCGACATCGAAATCGGCGGGGAGACTGCGGATGAAGGAATGCAGGAGCTGGGTCATGTAAGTCGATACCTTCAATTTGAGGGGTATACTCTGCAACAGCATGTCGTATACCGCCTCGATGGTAGATTGCAGGTTCCGTACCAGCTGCAGCGTTACCGCCGGCTCGCCCCGCAGGAGGTCGAGGCTCGGATCCTCGGGAATATAGGCGCAGTGCGACAACTGGAAATCGGTCGGATTGATATGCTCTTCTTCGGGCATATTTCGGTTGTAATTGCCGATCACATCCGTCGGGTTGAAATGGGATGCGTTGAAGGTTTTGTAGCGGTTGTGCCACAGGTAATACTTATTGCCGTTGCTGTATTCATGGGCAAAGCGCAGATAGGTAACTGCTGCTATGTGGGCCGCCGGCTGCGGGTTTGTCACAATAACAATTTTGTCGGCCAGCCGGAGGTATTGCAGATTTTCGGTTTCATCAGCACCGGCCGGAAGGTCCATTACGATGAGATCGTAGTCCCGCCGAAGCTGTTCGAGATACGTTTGCTCCAGAGTGGTGTAGAGATCCTTCACAGCTGATTGGCCCAGTTTAGAGGCCGGGAAGAGCAGATCGAGGTTGCTGAACACCTGTATACTGAAGTCGGTGTAGGGGAGCTCTGCGGATATCTTTTTCGGAAGCGCATCGAGCCGCTTATGCGGTATCGAGAGTATTTCAGCAATATCCGATAGCGGGTCGAGGTCGATTA
>JAASTM010000335.1 GCA_021767325.1 Spirochaetales bacterium | reverse complement strand
TTTATGCATTCCCTGTAAAAACTCTTTGGCTGTCTCGGCATCGAGTTTATCGAGGCCGGTGGCAAGGTACTGCGACATGCCCACCAGAGCCGTAAACGGACTGCGCAAATCGTGAGCTATGATAGAAAAGAACTTGTCCTTAGCAGCGTTAGCCTCCTGAAGCCTGCTCTGAATAAAACGCAGCTTCAGATGTGTGCGCACCCGCATTCGCAGTTCCGCCCCGCGGAAGGGCTTTGTAATGTAATCTACCGCACCGAGCTCAAAACCTTTGGTAAGACTCTCCTCATCGTTGCGGGCAGTCAGATAGATAATCGGCGTCTCCGCAACACCGGGCATCTCTTTGATAGTCCGGGCTACATCGAAACCGTCCATATCCGGCATCATAATATCCAAAAGAATTAGATCTACCCGGTGGTACCGCAGATATTTCAGCGCTTCGGGTCCGCTCTCCGCAGTCGCAACTTCATACCCGTCCATCTGCAAAATTGCCTTAGCAATTTGGACGTTAGGCACCACATCGTCTACGATGAGAATATGGGAGTTACGAAGATCAATATTTTCCATATACAGTCAGGCACCCTCTAGAGCAGCTTCAATACCCGCTCCTCCAGTTCATCAACCTTGATCGACAGGGTGCTCGATTTACCCTCCGGTTTGGCAATTACATCCGCCGCTCCCAACATTTTGGCCTTGCGTACATTCTCGTTGTTTTCATACATGGTTCCGCTGAGAATAACAACCGGCAGCTCCTTAGGAATCTCCCCGGCCCGCTTTTTCGTATTTATCTCTTTGAGGGCAGTCAGACCGTCCACTTCCGGCATTTCTACATCCATCAGGACTACATCCGGCTTATCTGATACGATTTTTTCTAGACCAATTTTGCCATTTTCTGCTAACAGCACATTATCCCAGTTTCCGGTCTTTTTCAGTGCCCCCTCCAGGCCGCTGCGTACCAGAAGAGAATCGTCAACTATCAATATCTTTTTTCCCATTTCATTCCTCCGAAAGAATATACATTTTCACACCATCTTCAATGGTCCCGGCGATTCGAGTGAATCCGCCCAAGGCCTGGTCAAGAAGATCGGCGGCTTTTCTATAATATTGTGAATGCGGACTGATATAGACCAAAGGAACATTCAGTTTACGCTTGATCTGCACCATTCGCGAAAAAAAATCGCTGCTTCTGGCAGAGCTCGATGATGCAAAGGCGAGATCGATCACCCACAGTTTGTCCTCGGTACCGATCTCCTGCTCAACACGATTCATCTCTTCCATAGTGGCAACCTTTTTGTAGGCTATAGCTCGTGTAAGATACAGCTGCTGCCACATACTGCGCTTGAAATCATCGAGCAGGACATATAACAACTCATAACTGATATCATTATAGTCCAGCTGTTCCCGCGCAAGGGTTGCGGTGAATTTTTCCAGATATACTGCCGTTTGTGTGAGCTGATTGAAACGCGGGTGATCACTATCTTCAGTAAGCGACCGTAATTCTATGGCCTGCATTCCTATATCCATCAGGAGATCGGGCAAATCCTCCTCGACTTCCGGCAACTCGTCCGATAACTGCTCGCATGTGTAGAAGGTCCGCACAATCGGCTTCCATTCGCTAAATCCGACCTGCACCGATTGGGTTTCCCGCTCGGCTCGACTCGGAGTCTGCACTTTGGCCGTCTGCCCCTTCACTTTACCGAGACCGTTCAGCTGTTCGGATAGTTGCCCCATATGCCCGGTGTAGTCCGCAGAATCGCCCTCCTGGCAGACGGCGTTCAGCAGGTCGATCACTTCGAAGGTGATTTGCAGGAGCTCCGCATCCAATTCCCGTTTTCCGTTTCTGACCTGATCATATTCTGATTCGAGAGCATGGGTGAGCGAGTTGATCGCTTCCTCCCCCACCATATTCGAATTACCCTTCAATGTATGAAATAAGCGAAAAAGGGAATGAACCTGCTCCTTATCACTGCCGTGCTGCTCCAGCTGGAGCACAATCTCCTCAGCATCAGCAAGAATATCCAATGAATCCTGAAAGAATTGAGCCCTGAGAGATGTGTCTTCTGCCATTTACTCCTCCGACAGGGTTTTCTTGGCAGTTTTCTTCAGAACCTGGTTCCACCGGCCCCAGCGCTGGATTGAAACATCCACAACACTAGTGATATCTTCCGGCGATTCGAACGGCTTCATGACAAAATCCATTGCGCCGTAGCCCAGCGATTCAATCACCCGTCCGAGCGTAGAATCGGCGGTCATCATGATAACGTGTGTCAGCGGGTCAACCTTTTTTGCCTCTTCCAGCAGGGTGATACCATCCATCTCGGGCATCACGATGTCGAGAATCATAATGTGCACTTTTTCTTTATTTATAATTTCAAGCGCTTCACTGGGTGACCCCACCGTCTGCACATGCAGTTCATTCGTATCCTTGAGATACTGACGGAGTAAGGCCAACACCATATCATCGTCATCAACAATCAGCGTATTCAACTTCATTCAAATTTCTCCCCTATGCGTTCAAGGATATATATTCGGATACAGCATGTCAAATATCTTGGAAAAGTTAAATAAAAGAAATGAGTATTACCGATTGCTCAGGAGTTTAATCATGTAAAGCTCGATATAGCGGCGAAAGGCTTCTTTGCGCTTGATGCGCTTGAAGGCCTCATACTCGGCAATCTGTTTGCTGAGATTTTTTATCCGCTGTTCATCCGGCGGTTTTACCATGAGGCTGCGCTTAATTCGGCGGAGGAAATCACGCACCGCAGAGTTTACATCCTCGACCAGGTTCTGTTTAGATTTTCCTTCGACCAGCGGGTTCCACTCTTCGATCAGGTCATCAAGGCTCTGTTCGATATTTCCGTTCGATCCGATATAGCTGTTTTTCAGCTCGTAGATAGCCTTCTTAAAAGCAACCTGGTTACTGACCTCACGGTCGCTGCTGCCGCTATGGCTGCTGCCGGTTCCGGTTCCACTGCGGGAGCCGAACTGCTTGGCACCGGCCACCGGCTGTTCCTCTGCATGCCATTCACTGCCGGCGGCTCTCCGGCCCCGGCTCTCATTCGATTTTGTAAAGGAAGCATAAATATCCGAGGGATCTTTAATAGCCTCCGCACCCTTCACAAGTTTTTTCCACAGCTTACCGAGAAAAACCCCGATTCTTCCGACCACCGGAATACTCTTCCAGAGGGGCAGGTAGGTGCGGGCATCGCGGATAATACGCTTCTGGTCGAGCCGCAGGATTTCATCCACAGGAATCAACTGCCGCTGTTTTTCATCAACGATACGGTTGGCCTCGATATAGACCTCCCGGGAGGGTTTGGTTTCATTCAAACATATGAATATGAGATCATAGTGCAAGAGTTTAGCCAGCAGGGGATCCTGCTCCTTGATGCGCTTCCAGATGTCATTCTGGAACACATCGCGGTGATTCATTATTTGCAGCTTTTTATACTCACCTAACGCATCGGCCCACTCTTTCACATATTGTCCGCGGACTTCCCGTGAAAATGCCTGGGAGCGCTGCAGCACAAGGTTCAGCAGCCGCTCCTTGCTGACATAGTACTCGTTTTTATCACTCGACAAGACCCTTACGATATCCGGAACCGGGCCGCTTTTTTCCCGCTTACTCTTGCGCTCCAGGTAGTGCGCCAGCTCCTGCTGAGAGATCCGTTTAGAGATCGGCAGGCCGACTTTATCACGCATCCCGTAGATGTCGGTAAAACTGAAGAAATAGGGCGGCTTTTTCAACCCCTGGTTCACATTACGAAGGGCCTGCTCTTTCTCGAGTTTCTGCTTTTTCAGCCCTTTGTAATGCAGTGCAAACAGACCTATCAGGTAACATGCCTGACAGAATCCGTGTTCCCGATCAAGCTTATTGGCCTTTTCTCTGAACTCGTTGACTACAAAAGTAGACAGATGGGTCCAGAACTGAAAGGTAAAGTCATCCGGATCGGCAATGGTTGTGATTGCGACATCACGCTGGGTCATAATATTAGAAAACAGGTCTTTTACTGCCTG
>JAASTM010000334.1 GCA_021767325.1 Spirochaetales bacterium | reverse complement strand
TTGGCAATGACGCCGACTGCATCACTCAGATCGCGCTGAAACTTGTCGCGGCTGAGAGGACGAAAGTGGATATTACCTTCGTCGAAGGGTTCTTCAACCGGATAATAGACGTAGAAGTCGTAGTTCGGAAAGGGCTTGAAGAGATTGATGATATCTTCCATCGCCTCGAAATGCAGATATACGATTATTTTGTCCTTCTGTAAGGACTCGGCGTTGTGTACATCCGGGGGAATGGTCGGTGGGAGAATCGGTGCATTGAAATGGTGCCAGTGCAGACCAATCGGGTAGTTGGCCGGGGCGAAATAGCGCATGATAAGAATGTGAAAGGGATTAGGTATTGTGGGCATAGGCACTTTGTGCACAAAGGCGTATAGATGGCCTATACCGATGCTGGGTATCTTGTTGATTTGGGCGAACCGGGATGATATTGGTTCGTAGTCGGTCACGACGATGTCATAGTCTTTCGGTTCATACTTGACTACGTCGTGAATGAACTGGGGTACATCGAGAATCTTGGCGGTTTTCGGAATGTTGATGCGTCCCTGCTCGATTACATAGGTCAGCCCTTTGAAGTGCTCGTAATTCTCAAAGTAGTCGGGAATCCAGTTGTCTTTTAGCGGCGGGCCGCTCAGTATAATATGAACTGTGTGCCCCTGTCTGATCAGCTCTTTTACCATCGCCCGGCCGCGAACAATGTGTCCGTGCCCCGTGGTTTGTATTCCGTACAGTATTTTCATGTATTCTCCGGTTCCGCTACTTCTCGTAGCAAACGACTGGTAACCGCCTTGAGATTGGCGATCACACTCGGTTCGGTTCCGCCGAGGTGGATCCATTCATCGGCAATAATGGCCTCGACCCTCAGACCTTCATGGATAGCATTTTCGACTACCGGCAGAAACCGGTGTTCGTCAGTTTTATGATTGAGCATTGCATTCATTATAGTAACAGGGACTTTCCATAGGCCGATGTCGACGTATTCACTCTTCCCTTCCCAGGCCCGGGTTATAAGCTTTTTTTCAGCGTCCAGAGACACGCGTTCGCCGTGATGCTGCTCGCAGACATGCGGAGCGACGGTGAGCGCGGCGTCCGAAGAGGAGTCTACGATTTTCTCGAACAGATAGGCCGGTACATACCCGTCGGCCAGCCATACTACTGCCGGCTCGGTAAAGGGGTTGGCTTTATAGGCCTGCAGCACCGCATGGCCGGTGCCGGCCGCAGTGCCCTGGTCAACGTAGTTCAGGCGAGCACCTTCAAATTTTTCGCCGAAGTAGGCCTTGATTTGCTGGGAGAGATGGCCCACGACTAGTGTTATCGTGTCGTTGTGCGGGTCGAATCGGGAGGAAGAAGCGAGATTCTCCAGTGAAAATCTGAGAAAAGGGACTCCTCCGATAGGATACATACATTTTTGCAGGTATACCCCGAGTCCGTTAAAACGAGTACCTTTTCCGGCTGCTAGACAAATATAGTTCATACGTAATCCTCGTTAGGCTGATTGCTGATATTCAATAAAAAGATCGAGCAGTATAGGATCCAGCTTTAGATTTTCCTCGACAAACTGCTCCTGCATGAGCTTGAGGGCTTCTTCGGTGGACAGGGGCTGTTTGTACACACGGTTAGGGTCGGTGAGTGCGTCGAATACGTCGATTACCTCGAGGAGTTTGGCGGGGAAAAAGGCCGCTGTCTGGAATGTGAGCACCGGCTTTACATTGTAACCGATCAAATAACTGTAGTGCTGTTTCGGATACTGTTTTAAAAAGCTGCTGTACTGGGCTCTGAAGTAACCATATCCCGTCGGGTGTCCGTAATACTCATGATGATACCCCGTGATGAGCCCCGATTCAATCGGATACGCAGTTTTGTTGACTACCGCCAGGTAGCCCTGGCGCACGTGGTCGACTACCTTTTTACGGTCGTAGGCCGCGTTTCCCTCGTGATATTCGATGTCTTTGGCTTTGCCGATATCATGCAGTAAAAAGCCGGTGGCAAAATTGTGGATCTGCTGATTCGAGATGGCCTGCATCCCGGAATAAAACACCCTCTCCAGGATTACATCATCCGGATGCAAATGCGGGAGCAGCTGCTGATAAAAACCGTGATACTTCTTTTTAAAATGTATTCGCAATCTGTTGGTCAAACTCGAATTGAGTATCTTTTTGTTGTAGAACATAAGAAAAGAGACACTGCGCAGATAGGTGCGGGTCATGTGCTGCACAACGGTTCCGTTGGAAGTAGAGACGATTGCATCGAACATTTCATCCTGAAGGACCGTTTCATCGATGAGAGTGGTGGAAGTCCGCACCATTTCCTGGGTTCTATTCACCAGGTCCTGGGAAAACACTTTTGCCTCTTCGTTACTCATCTCGAGTGCTTTTTCCAGGATACTCTTATTGATTATCGATGCATCCCGGGTGGAGTCGTTGAGTGCTTCTGATACGGCTTCCGGACTGCGCTCTTCCTGACTGAGAAGCTGTTTGAGCTTGTTGGTATGCTGATCGATAATATCGATCTTCTCCTGCTTCGGCATTGGATGAATTTCGTTGTAGCGCGGTCCGAAATTAGGCGGTTTCTGAGCGAAGTCTGTGTTCGAGCCGGTTTCGTTCCGGCTGCCCTTTAATCCCATCTCGAGATCTTCGTAATCACCGGTATCGCCGGAGAAGTAGAAATGGTAGTTTTCCGGGTTTTCTCGTATTGCCGCAATGAGAGCTCTGGCCCGGGAGAGGGGGAGAAAGTAGTTCCAAGAGGTGGTCGGATTTGCCCAGAATTGTGAGTCGTTGTCGTACAAGGCTCGAAAGCTCATTTTTTTCTGTTTATGGGCATCCTTGTGGACACAGAGTATCGGCTCTTCTTCCTCCGCCAGTAGAGAGATAAGCCGTTCATCTTCATTAATAGCTTTTGCTACGGTTATATACTTCATTGCTTCAACTCTTATAAAGGTAACATACGCCGGTACAAAATCAAGTCCGAACTCCTCACCCGTCCCCATTGTAGTGGATTCCCGGAGTTTTTCCTACTACAAGAAGGATCCAGTGTTCAGAAACATGTGCAGAAGACACGGATGTTGACTTTTTAGAAGCGACGGCCTAACCTCTATTTGATATGATAAACCAGGAACCGGAAGAAGTACGGCGGGCGCGGGAGACACTTATACGCAAAATGCACCGCTTCGGGCTGCGGAAGGGTGATGCTGATATAGAGAACCGGGGCGAGAGGTCTGTGGAGGCGGAGTTCCGGGAGTATTCCTCCTTTGTTGATAAATTGCAGCGGCTCGTGGACCGACAGCAGATGGTGTTCAAAGGCCATATAACTGCATACGCCGGGGTAAATACCTTTTTATTTTTGTTGAATCTCTTTTCCTCGGGGCTCGGCTTTCCGTGGTTTATTTTTCCGGCCGGCGGATGGGGAATCGGTATAGTAACCGAATATGTTGCACTGCGGGGCCACAATAAAGTGCTCGCGGAACTGAAGCAGCTGCCTCCTATGAAAACAGCCCCTCTGAGAGAGTTCCGGTCTCTCAAAAAAGCGGAGAAAAGACACCGCAATACCGCTGCCTCCATGGGCAGTACTGCCGCCTTTCTGGTGGCCGTCAATTTGGTTACAACGGGCTTGACGGTACCCTGGTCGATTATCCCGGTTACTGTCTTCGGGGCACTCTTTTTCGCGAAGCAATCGGTGTATACCGAACGGGTACGTAAGATGAGCGAGCGCTTTCACACGCTGCTGCGGCAGCAGGGTAGTACCAGGGGCTACTATCCGGGCATCGGAGTTGATGAAGCAGATGACCCCGGAGCTTCCGCCGGACGTGACAGTCGTTATACCGGTGACAGCTTCGGCGGCTTTGGCCAGCCCGGCGGCACAGCATCCCGTTATGAATACGAAGCCCGCACCGTAGCCGATGCCGTGTTCGAGCGGCTGCAGAAGCTGGAAGGGGTGCAGCAGCTTTCAGACGAAGCCTCGCACATACTCCACACCTATCTCGAACAGGTAAAGCTGCTGAGCGCACAGGTGGAAGAGATCGA
>JAASTM010000333.1 GCA_021767325.1 Spirochaetales bacterium | reverse complement strand
GCGCGAAGATATCCATCAGGCCGCCGAGGAGATCTCGGCCTGGAGAGAATCGGATATCTTTGAGCCGATCCATCTTGACAATGCCGAAGAGCGCCGTTCCGCCGCTGTTGCGGTCGAAAAATCGCTCCGAAAGCGCGAAAAACTGCGCAGCTTCAAGAAAAAACACGGCTCTACCGTCATTCTGGTAGCCGCGGCCCTGGTGGCACTAGCATTTTTCGCGGCTCCCTTCGTGAAGCGGGCTACCGAACCGCATATCACCGAAGGACTCTCTCCGACCGAGGTCATAGAGCTGTTTTATACCAGTCAGAACAGTTTGAATCACGAGGCAATGGCAGAGTGCACTACCAGCTCAATCGGTAACTCGCATATCAACCAGGTGACTACCCTCTTCGTTATAGCCCGCGTGCGCCAGGGAGTTGAAATGAAAGATGTTTTTACTCCCGCACCCGAATGGATCGAGGCGGGAAAACCCGAGCTGAAGGACAACAAATTCGTGTTCGGGATTACCGAACTGGAAGTCAGAAGCACCCAGCAGAACAATCAATACGAGGTAAGCTACATAAAGTGGTCGACACTACCCCCCGACGCCGAGGAGCTCACTTCAGAAAACGAACAGGCTCAAGTCTCCTCAACCGGCCAGGTACGCGCGATCCGAACTACCGAACGCCTGCATATGACGGAGACCTCCCACGGCTGGAAAATAGACTCTATAAAATTGCAGCAGCAGGAGCCATTAGAATAACGAGGCAATCAGGGTAAACAGGGAAGTGCTGAAAAAGAGTCCCGCAGAAATACCCATAGAGAGCGTGAGATTATCGCGTACTGCCGGATCCATATCCCCCACTAAGGGGTCGGCATAGGCAAAAGTGAGGGCAGCCGCCCCGAAGACCGAACCGATTCCGGCAGTCAACAGCGATCCCCTGCGCAGCTGCGACTGGGTAAATCTGAACTGTAATCCCGGCGGGGGCTCAGCGGCTTCACTCTCTTCCTCTGTCTCCGCCTGTCTATCGAGTTCTGTTTCAGTTTCACTCTCCAGTTCGACCGGCAGCGCTTTGAAATCATTTTCTTTCCAGAAGCTTCGAATTTCCTCTTCTACCTTTGTTCTGCGGAGTGCGAAAACTGTCCCAGTGTCAGCGGCCTGCCGTCCGGTGAGCTCGCGGACCTGCACCATCTCATCGGCTTCTATCTCAATGGGATTTATTTTCTGCGGAACAGCATCAGCATCTAGCTCGCTCTGCTCGGCCTCTTCGATAACCTGCACAGTCGGTTCGACCTCTACTTTGCCTTCAAAACAGTACACCGACGCAATAGTGGTCTGTTCTTCTACATCATAGAGCACATCATAGCCGAAATCGGTTCCCCGCACACCGGCGACCATACTCGGACCGGAGATCGCAAACTGCTCCAGACCGGCCAGTTTTCTCACCCTGGCCCGCACTCGGCCATAGCTCACTTCGTATTGCGAGGTGTTGGTCTGTGCTGATTTATCGAATTTGAAACTGGTATTCTCGGATATCTTCAATACGTTGGCGGATCCGCTGACCTGGATTTCCAGAAAAGTCCCGTCAAACGTATTCACATAGTCGCCGGACCGGAATTCCAAGCCCTCGACGATATCGGTCGACAGATCATATTCTTCTTTAGTGCCGTTTCGAACGAGTTCGAATCCGCTCCCGGAAGCATAGATCAGACTGCCTGCATGAGCTTCCGAGTCGTCGTCGCTCTGCGCCGATAGAGGCAGCAGCACGGCACATAGGAACAACAGTGACAGCCAGGTTTGTATTCTCTTGTTTACTGCGGGCAGTTTCATCATTCGGCTCCTTTTTTCTGTACTCTCAAAAGTGTACCTCAAAACCGTCCTTATATCAAACACTATGTGAATCGGCTCTGTATCGCGCTCTGAATGCTTCGACCCGGGTTTCGATCTCTGCAGAATCAGCAGGCAGAAACCACTCGGTTTCAGAGATCCGCTTAAAAAAGGTGATCTGCCGTTTTGCATAGCGGCGACTGTTTTTCTTAATTTCGGTTTTTATATCGTCGTATAAGAGCTCACCTGCACTCCGCATCTCGAAAAACTCCCGGTATCCGATTCCGTGCATCCCCGGGTCTTCAGATGAATACCCGCGCAAGAGCAAGGACTGGAACTCATCCACTAAGCCAGCGGCCCACATCTGATCCACCCGGCGGTTAATGCGCTCATACAGTTCGGCGCGGTCCCTATGCAAGCCCAGTACGAGGTACTCGTATCCGGGCCGGAGCGCCGGCTCACGGTTGTATGCACTGAGCGGCGTGCCGGAGCTGTAGAACACTTCCAGGGCCCGGACCAGGCGCTGGGTGTCATTGGGATGGAGTTTTGCAGCAGAGTCCTGATCGTGCCGGTTCAGCTCCGCCCACAGGGCATCCCGCCCCTCCGCTGTAAGCCGCCTATACAGCTCTTCACGAATCGCCGGGTCCGCCGGAGGTGCCGGGGGCAGTCCATAGAGAAAGTGATAGAAATAGAAGGCGGTTCCCCCGGTAATCAAGGGAATGCGACCGCGCGCGCAGATCTCGGCAGCCGCACGATCCGCATCACGTACGAACTGGCCCACATCGTACTGCTGATCGGGCGTACGGATGTCGATGAGATGATGGGGAATCCGGCTCTGCAGTTGGCGCGACGGTTTGGCAGTACCGATATCCATGTAACGGTACACCTGCATCGAGTCGGCATTTATTATCTCGAAATCACGGGAAAAGAGCTGCTCCACCAGTGCGGTCTTGCCGACCGCAGTGGGGCCGAACAGCAGTATGACGGGAAGTTTACTCTTCGATACGGTACTCAACTTTTTTATCAAGCAGCTGTTTAATAGCGGTCGGAACCACTTTTCCGTTGTTTTTTTCTACCTCTTCATCGCCGGTGATCGTGAGCTGATTGGATCGCTTTATAGATGCGGCTGTCATTTCGTAGATGTTGCCTTTCCAGCTGACGAGCTTATCCAAGGGTATTATCATGCTAATGTCTCCTCATTGTTTTCCATATTCACTATAGCAAATTAATCCTTGCTCTGTAAAGATTCAACTCTCTCTACGCACTCGTTCTACGATAATATCGGCAATTTGATACTGGTCGTTGGTATCCGCATCTACAATCAGATCCGCAAACTCGTACTTGTCATTGTCGATTCCGTAGATTTTTTTGTAACGGGCATTGTCGCGCAGGTCGCGGCGATGGGTCTCTTCCATCTTTTCCGCGAGTGTGCCGCCTTCTCTCTGAGCTATTCGGGCCGCCCGGGTTTCGGGAGAAGCCTCGAGATACACCTTCAAGTCGGCATCCTCTAAGAGCCAGATTGCCAGCCGCGAACCGAGCACGCAGTCACCCTCCTCAGCCATCTCCACCTGCTTTCTATCTAGCTCCCGATCATAGGAGAAATCCTGTTCGGCCATTTTACAGAATTCTTCAAAATCTATCCCCTTTTCATCAGCCATATCGTGAAAAGTGTAGTTGATCAGGCGCAGATTCAGTTTCTCCGCCACAATGCGGCTTACCGATGAGTTTCCACAGCCGCTCTTGCCTGAAATTGCAATTTTCAAGCCGTTGTTCTTATTCGACATTTCTCAGTTGCTCCCTTATTTTTTCCAGTGCGTCTTTGGCCTCGACTACGGCCTGATTTACGGCAATAATATTACTTTTTGATCCGATGGTATTGATTTCGCGGTGCATCTCCTGACAGATGAAGTCCAGCTTCTTGCCGATGCCACCTGCCTGCTGCATGTAGTTTTCGAACTGCTCCAGATGACTGCGCATCCGCACCGTCTCCTCACCCACCGAATACTTCATAAGCATTACTGCGGTCTCTGAAAGGATACGGTTTTCATCATAGTTCTCGCCTACCATCTCTTTAAACCGCTCAGTCAGTTCGTTGCGAATGTACTCCTCCAGTTTTGATGAGTGGGCCTCGATAGTAGCCAGATTCCCTTCGAGGAGCTCCAGGAGAGAGCGAATATCTTTTTCTGTCGCCTTGCCCTCCGACTCACGGG
>JAASTM010000332.1 GCA_021767325.1 Spirochaetales bacterium | reverse complement strand
GCTCCATTATGCCGGCACTCATGTGGTGCTCACGGTCACATAATTCACCCATAAACTCGAGATCATGGAAAATTCCCAACATAGTAGTACCCTTATCTTTTAACTGACTAATGAGTTCCCATACTTTACGTTTGGAATGTGTATCTAAACTCGCTGTGGGTTCGTCGAGCAATAACAGACGTGGTTCCTTTATCATCGCGCGAGCAATGTTGAGCCGCAGTTTCTCGCCACCGGAAAAGGTTGAAGGGTAACTGTCCCACAACTCCTGTGCCAACTCAAAATGTGTGAGCAAATGTTCTGCCTTTTCAGAGGCGCTTACTTGATCGGCCCCCATTTCGAGTGCTGCTTTCTCCACTATAGAACGTGCAGAGGTGCGAGGAATTACATGCAGGAACTGGCTTACATACCCGATTTCGTATCTTCGAAGGTTAATTATATGGCGTTCAGAGCTGGAAAAGAGGTTTATCAGCCCGTAGGCCTTGCTGTGATAGAAAATTTCTCCCTCCTGAGGCAAATAACTGCGGTAAATTAGCTTGAGTATGGTGGACTTCCCCGAGCCGCTTTTTCCAGTTATGCCCACAAACTCGCCTGAATGCACGGTGATATTTACCCCCCTGCAAGCGGTAATTCGACGTCCAACATCATGGATTTCAAATGATTTTGAAACATTGCGAATATCAATAACCGGTATACTCATTCTAATCCTCTGTATTTTCTAATAAACTCATTCACCGGAAGTGAAAAATCCGCTACACGTTCGGCTATTTGCGCATGTGTCCAGTCCCACCAGGCAATTTTTTCAATTTGGCTTATCTGCTCTTCTGTAAAACGGAGCTTGATCTGCTTCGCAGGGCAACCTGCTGTTACCGAATAACGATCGACGTCCTTGGTAACAACTGCTCCCGCTCCAATTACTGCCCCGTTTCCAATAGTCACACCCGGCATAATGATTGCTCCATGGCCAATCCAAGTGTCATGACCTATAAGAGTTACTTGCTGAGCCCGCCACTCAAAGAACTGTTCATCATCTCGAGGCGCAAATCCGTATTTCACACGCCGATAGGTAAAATGGTGGAGAGTGGCCCGATTCATTGGATGGGCAGTCGGTCCAATGCGCACCATCGCTGCAATATTGCTGAATTTTCCCACAACTGTATTCTGAAGAAAGCAATAGGGGCTGGTGTAGGAGTAGTCACCAATGTGGGAGTTTTCTATGTAGTTATCTTTTCCGATTTCGGTATAAAGTCCGATCGTGCTGTTGCGCACCTCACAACTGTCCGGCACAAAACCCTCTTTCGGAATTTGGCACTTTGTTTTCAGTTCATTCTGCATTTAGTTTCCGCTCCTGTATTCGGTTCTCAAACTCTCGACTCCGCCGATGAACGCCCGCTGCACTGCCGGAAAACCGTCTTCGAGCCGCTTGATAATCAACACGTCAGCATCCTTTCCGGGCTCGAGTGAACCGATCCGTTCTTCAGCACGAACAGCTTTGGCCGGATTCAAACTTACTAAGCGAAACGCATCGGATAGTTTGATTCCGAAGTTTTCATGCAGAACAAATACCGAGTGGAGCAGAGAGGCTGGGTAATAGTCGCTGCACAGAATATCAACCGCACCAGCCTGTACCGCCTCGGCGGCAGACAAATTGCCGGTATGGCTCCCGCCGAGCAGGATGTTAGGTGCTCCGCCGACAGTATGAAAATTCATTTCCCGAGCGCGAAGGGCGGTCTCCATATTGATTGGGAACTCACTAATATCCATACCTAGCTGCCGGTTCAATTCCAGTTTCGCGGGACTGTCATCGTCATGGCTGGCCACAGCAATTCCCACTTCTTTGGCCAAGGCTGACAACTCTGAAATTGCATCGGTGGTCAATTTTACTTTTGATTGACTCTCGGCAATCATTACATCAATCTCCGCATCCGAAACCCTTCGGAACCCTTTCACCGCTTTACGAAACTCTTCGAGGTTCCAATACTGTCCCTGGCCCGGAGTGTGATCCATGAAAGAAAGAAGGTGTACCTTCCGATCACGGATATATTGTTCCAACTCTTCTACCCGATCGAGGCTGTCAATCTCGAAACGCGCATGAAATCGATGATGAATAAGCCGGCTCTTTTTTCGGATCGCATCTATCAACTCGACGAAGCGGCGGGTATTTTCTGGCAGCCGAATAGCCTTATCCGGAAACTCCGTTGCTCCATAGAAAGAAAGACTGTGATAGGTGGTGGTTATACCGTGGGTCAACAGCTCCCTTTCTAGTTCATGCACAGCCAGCTTAAAATCCATCAGACTGGTCGGTCGTGGAGCTGCCATATGTTCAATATAATCTGAGTGTATATCAATAATTCCAGGTGCAACTAACCCCCCAGCAGCATCTATAATCTCCTCTGATTGACCATTTGATGAATTCGGTACTGCCGCATCCATCGGAAGAATTGCACGAATACTACCACCCTCTATGATTACTTGATGTGCCGGATGGAGCTGATTCGGGCCAACCACTGTACCGTTTATAATTCGTTTCATATTCACTTCGTCCTTTCAAAGCAATGAATGCACCAGTTCCTGAGTATAGGGGTGCTGGGGATCTTCCAATATTTGATCAGTAAGGCCTTGCTCTATAATCCGTCCGTTGAGCATCACTACGGTTCGGTCTGCCAGCATGCGTACTACCGATAGGTCATGCGAAACGAGCAGGATACTCACATCGAACTCCCTTTGGATCTCCTTTATGAGGTCCAGGACCTTGGCCTGTACTGAGAGATCAAGGCCGGTGGTAACTTCATCGAGAAGCAGTATGGGCGGATTGTTCGAGAGAGCCTTGGCAATTTGCACCCGCTGCTGCATACCTCCGGAGAAACGGGCGGGCTGTTCTTTGATACGGTATTCGGGTATACGAACATGTCCGAGCAGCTCTTCAGCGCGACCTTTCATCGAGGCGACGTTTCTATGCCCTGCAGCGATGAGCTTTTCAGCAATATTGGATAAGCTTGAAAAATTCATTCTCAGGCCTTCCACCGGGTTCTGATATACCATTCCCAGTATCGTATTTCTGATTTCCCGCTGGATCTGTCTGGAGGTGGTAAATAAATTGTGTTCCGCATAGGGGGTAGATGGCAGATAGAATTCACCCCCACAGGTTGCCTGATCAAAATACAGACAGCGCATTAAGGTTGATTTTCCACTGCCGCTTTCTCCAACAATCCCGAGGATTTCCCGGTGGTACAACTCGAGTTCGATATCCTGCACCGCGTACACGGTCCCACAAATCGGACAGTAATTCTTCTCTAAAACATCTTTGGTGAGTGTTGCACAACGTGAACAGCTTGGGCCGAATTGCTTCTGTAAACCCTTTACCGACAGGACTTCATGAGTATCATTCATTTCCAGCCTCCCGGCGCTCCCGACAAAAACTGGTATCATTACATTGGTAGGTAGTTTGGCCAATTTGTGCATCGTAAATCTCGTCCATGAACACATGCCGAGCTCCGCACACTCGACAGGTAACCCCGTGAAAACTCTCGGCTTCGAAAGGTACATCCTCAAACTCAAGGCTTTTCACTCTGCTATAAGGCGGAACTGCATAAATCTTCTTTTCGCGACCTGCTCCTAATAAGATCAAAGCCTCACTGTTACTCAGTTTTGAATTGTCAAACTTCGGTATTGGGCTGGGCGCCATAACATACCGCTTTTCCACTTCTACCGGATGATCGGAACCGGTGGTCATTCTTCCGTGACGGATAATCTCTTCGAAAAGGCCTAGATACGCACCACTGTAATCCTTCTCCGCATGTAGTATTTTAGTTTTACGTTCCGACGGTTCATATTTACGTAAGGGCTCGGGGATAGGCACCTGTAATACCAAAATCTGCGTACTTTTCAGCTTTTTCTCGGGTACGCGGTGCCGCGACTGAATAAGTGTTGCCTCTGCAGCATCTTCTGTGATCCGTATCTGCTCAGTGGTTGAGTTGATCAGTTTTCTAATATTCACCGCGTTCACCGAGTCATCCGCTCCCT
>JAASTM010000331.1 GCA_021767325.1 Spirochaetales bacterium | reverse complement strand
GATAGACCATGATGTACCACAGCCCCTGATGCTCCATCACCAGTCTGAACTCCAGCAGATCATAGAAGTCGTTATTGCCGAGCAGAATGGACCAGGTCAGTGATTCTTTCGAAATATTCGAGCTGTCGGCTACAAAGGTGCCCTTGGGTACCTTCGATTCCAGTACTCCCAAATGCTGAAATATCTTGACCGCTTCACGAATGGAGGACCTGCCGATTCCGAACATCTCTGCCAGTTCGAACTCGGTAGGAAAACGGTCGCCCGGTTTATAATCACCCGAGGCGATCAGGTTTCTGATCTGTTCCATCACCTGTGCCACGACTGTTTTCTGTCTAATCGGTTTTATATCCACATTCTTACCCTTTTCTATTTCAGTATTGATCTATTGTCTGATATTTATACAAAAAAATCAAGCAATATTCATTGACATATTGTAGTATTGTATTACAATAAGATAAACATATGTTAATTAAGGAGCAGAACAATGAGTGCTAAAAATAAAAAATGGCTGACCACCGATTATCCGGAGATTGTGTTCGAAGATAATGCGGTCGGCAGAATGAAGAAGGAGCTGTTCGATGCCCCGGATGCCGAGATCGACAAAATCCTGAAGGACTACGGGATACCTTCGGAGCCGGAATTGGGCCAGGGCGGCACCTATATTCAGAACACCCCGCGGGCCGAAGCTGTGGAGAAGCGCAAGAAGAACGATGTGGTGCTGGTTCCGATCGGCTGTTCTGAGTGTCACGGGGATCACAACAACACCGGTCTCGACACCTATATGGTCACCCAGATCTGTGAGGGAGTGCGGCGCTACACCGCCAAGCAGGGGCGGGAGGTAAACCTGGCGCTGCCGCCGATAAACTACGGCGGACACCCGTATCACCACCTGGGCATGCCGGGTACTATTATCGTTCCCGGAGAGATCGTCAGGGAGATGGTCATCTACACCATGCTCGGTCTCTGGAACGACGGATACCGCAAGATTATCCTGGTCAATAATCACGGTCATCTGTGGAACCTGGTGGATGCGGTGCAGGAGTTCATGAAGCGCTTTCAGCTGCCGGCGGTGGTGCAGGTAATCGACTGGCACCGGGCCGTCCGCGAATTCTTTTTCTGCACAGACAGAAAAGACAGCTTAGAGACTAACTTTATTCATGCCGCCGAGGCCGAGACTTCGGTCGGGCTGCTGATGTTCAAAGATATGATTAATATGAAATACGTGCGGGATGCCGAGGGCGAGGCCTTCCTGCCGGAGGGGCACTTCGACCTGTCAGTCGATCCCTACCGCCGGCCGCACCGCTGGTCGGAAGGGGAAGGGCATATCGCCATCGAACGGGCGGCAACCCCGGAAGGGGTTGTCGGTTCTCCGAGTAAAGCCGATGCGTATAAGGCCAAGCGGCCGATCGCAGCTATTCTGAAGTACCTGACCATGATGGTGGACGATATCCTGGAGGCCTTCCCGGCCGGCACCCTGCCGCCGACGGAAAAAGTCTCGCTGCGCGACCCGCAAGAGCTGGCACCTTTCCTCAAGGAGCCGTGGAGCGAAGGCTGGAAGTCGGTCTATGAACTGCCGGCAATCGGGCCCTTTGTCAAACACTAACAGGAAAGTGCTATGAAGATATCCATCTGCCTGTCGACGAATCAGGCCAAGTTTTCCGCTGTCAGCTTCAAGGGAAATCTGCAGGAGAACCTGCACACGATCAGCGGCCTCGGCTATGACGGGGTGGAGCTGGCAATCCGGGACCCGGAAATAATTGACCAGGACGAGCTGTTCGAACAGGTGCGGGCCCAGCGGCTCGAGGTGTCAGCAATCGGTACCGGGCAGGCTTGGGGTGAAGAGGGGCTCTCCTACTGCGACCCCGATCCCGCAATCAGGAAAAAGGCAATTGACAGAACTATCTCCCATATTCACTTTGCCGCCCGCACGGGTGCGGTCATAATTATCGGGCTTCTCCGGGGGATCTACCCTGCGACTGTGGCGCGAGCGGATGCCTTTACCTGGATGCGGGCGGCCTTTCAGCAGTGCTGTGCCGCAGCGGAGAAGTCGGGGGTGAGAATCGCCTTCGAACCTATCAACCGCTTCGAGGTGAACAGTCTAAACTCTGTAGCAGAGGGGCTGGAGTTCATCGAGAGCGTAGGTGCGGGTAATCTTGGAATGCTGCTGGATACCTTTCACATGAACATCGAGGAGCCGGTGATCGAGGAGAGTATCCGGATGGCCGGCGACAGGATTTTTCACTTTCACTACGCAGATTCCAACCGCTGGTACCCAGGGGCCGGGCACCTGGATTTCGAAGCAATATTGAAAGCACTCTACGCTACCGGGTACGAGGGCTACATTTCGGGCGAACATATGCCGAATCCTGAAGCCAAGATTTCGGCCGAGCTGGGGCTGCAGCATATGCGCCGGGTCATGAGTAACATATAATACAAGAGGAGAGTTTGATATGAAAGCAAAGATAGCATTTCTTTACGGACCGAAGGACCTGCGGGTTGAAGAGGTCGAAGTTCCCGCGCTGCAGCCGAACCAGGTGCTCATCAAGACCGGCGCCTGCGGTATCTGCGGCTCAGATGTAGAGTGTTATGAGGGCGAGTCGGCGGAAGGGCGCTACGACCTCGGGCCGTACACTCCCGGCCACGAATGGGGTGGAAAAATCATTGATGTGGGATCGGGCCTGCGCAGCAGCCTGAAAGTCGGTGACAAGGTGACCGGCGACTGCGTAATGGGCTGCGGTGTGTGTGAGAACTGCAAAGACGGCCGGATGCCCTCGGCATGCCTGAACTTCAGGGAGATCGGATTCAGGCCCGATTCACCGGGGGGCATGGGCGAGTACATGGTGGTCGAGGAGCAGTATGTGCATAAGATTCCGGACCACTGGTCATACGCCGACGGCGCCTGGGTGGAGACATTCTCCATCGGTTATTTCGGCATCTGGGGCAACGGCGGGTACATCGATGCCAGCGACATTGCAATTATCAGCGGCGCCGGTCCTGTGGGACTGTCCGCGACCATGGTGGCGGCCACGAGCGGCGCAAAAACCATTGTGGTGGATCCGCTAGAAAACCGCCGGCAGACAGCCCTCAAGTACGGTGCCGAACTCGTACTTGACCCGACCGAGAAGGATATCTACGAGCAGGTGATGGATGTGACCAAGGGCCACGGGGGAGACGTCTGTGTCGAGGCATCGGGCAATGACAAAGCGATTGCATCCCTGTTCGACATTTCCGCCCACAGTGCCAGAGTCCGGCTGATAGGCCACTCCATCGGCCGTAAGGTTCCCACCGAAATCGGGAAGACCATCTGGAAGACCCTTAGTATTGCCGGTTCCGGAGGAACCAAAGACTTTGGTCAGCGTACAATCCGCTTCATGAACCGGATAAAAGACACCTATGATTTTGAGGCGCTCAATACGCACTATTTCCCGTTTGACAAAATCTATGACGGTTTCGATGTGGCCATCCACAACAAGGACGAAGCGCTGAAGGTTATGCTTACCTTTGATGATTGATGCCGCCTGTAAAGACGGCGCGTATAATGGAGAGCGGCAAACTGCCGCTGGATGTAATCGTCTCGCACCGCATGCCTTTATCAAAAGTGCACGAGGGTATTAAAACATGCTGCTGCCCCGGGTGACACAGTAACATCGGCGCTCCGGGGCAGCAGGTTCACTTCATAAAAAAACTTCTATTCGGCTCAACCGAACTTTCTTTTCAAAATTTCATCCAGTTTGGCGGCGGCTTGTTCGTCGAGCTCGTAGTTTACCCTGGTGTTCGGCTTCTTAATGTCGACGATGCGGTTCAGATCGATCGGGGTGGCAATGACCACTGCGTCGCAGTCGGCCGCGTTGATGGTAGCCTCCAGGTCTTTGATC
Organism: Spirochaetales bacterium; assembly: GCA_021767325.1. The sequence goes on along the minus strand of JAASTM010000331.1, from coordinate 151 downwards.
TGCTGCTGTCCGTAGCCCATTGCCGGCAGTAGGGTTCCGATTTCAGGGTATTTTTCGAAGGTGGCCTTAATACCGCCGACGGCCACACTGCGCGGGTCGACCAGTTCGGCCGCCCCGTTGCGTTGGGCCGCTACTGTACCGGCGCCGATTT
>JAASTM010000330.1 GCA_021767325.1 Spirochaetales bacterium | reverse complement strand
TGGAGGGATGAGGTAGACATGGTTGACTTCGATCTCCATGCCGTCCTCGGCCCGTTTTACTTCCATCCGGGTATATTTGGAAAGTAACTCGACCATGAGACTCTTATAGTCCGGCGACAGATGCTGAACAACTACAAAGGCCAGCTGAGAGTCATCCGGAATAGAACGAAAAAACTCTTCCAGGGCCTCCAAACCGCCGGCCGAAGCCCCTATCCCTACTATCCGAAAGGTGTCCCGTTCTCCCATGTAATACTCCCGACGCCAAGATGTGAAACTATTATAATATACTATTATTCATTCTGAAGACCGGGTCAAATTTTAGATCAAATTTTAGGTCAAATGAACAGTGAAAAATTATTGGGAAAAATTATCGCCTTGTCGCTTTCAGTCTTAGTGATTAGAATACCCGCAGGAGGACTCATATGACAGGTAAAGTTGTTATCGGAATAGACCACGGAGCTTTGAATATAAAACAGGAAATAATCGATCATCTGAAAGAGCGCGGTTTCGAAGTGAAGGATGTCGGAGTCTTCTCGGAGGAATCGGTCGATTATCCTGACAAGGCCACTGATGCTGTAGAGGAGTTTCGAAAAGGCGGATATGATTTCGGGGTTGTATGCTGCGGTACCGGCATAGGTATTTCGATCAGTGCAAACAAGATGAAGGGCATTACATGCGGGCTCCCGCAAAACAGTTTCGCCGCTCGAATGGCTCGTGAGCACAATAATGTGAATTTTATTGCATTCGGCGGGAGAATCGAGTATCAGGAACCGATCAGCCGCATACTCGACGCCTACATCGACGCTGAATTCGCCGGAGGTCGTCACGCACGGCGGGTCAAAAAAATGAATGAGTTAGAAATCTGACCTCGATGTAATATCCATGAACTCGAGGCTGCAACAAAAATATAAGCAGAATGTAATCGGCGGTTCGGTGCTGTTTTTAACACTTGTAATGCTGGTGGCAATCTACTTCTACACTTCTCACGTTCAGCGCATTATCACCGAACAGGAGCGTTCGGTGGCCAGCCTCTATATTTCATGGATCGATTTGAAGGAAGAGCTCTACCAGAGTTCATACGGTCCATCTTCCTATTACGATCTGCTCACCAAACTGTCCGGGTTCGAAATGGTGATGCAGGAAACCTTCCTGAACGCAAAACTATCGGGGGCAAAACTGAAGTTCCCCGAGTTCAGAGATACCTATCACGCCCTCTATATCAAGTGGCCGTATGTAGACCGTGAGCTGCATACCCTTATCAATGATCTCGTGAAAGCGGAAAACCGGCGCTTCCCCTCCCTTTTTTCTCCTACTATTCTGATGGAGAGCTTCGAGAAGGATCTGCTGACCTTAGATGATACCGTCCGTTCGTACAGCCTCGAACAGCTCAACAAATTTCAACTATTCAACAATCTCATACTCACTACATTGGTACTATTGGTACTCGGCTTTCTCATGTACATTATTTCCACTCATCAGAAACACATGGCCGAAGAGCGGATCCGATTGCTCACTCAATCACTACTAAGGGTGCAGGAGGACGAGAGAAAGCAGATTGCATATGATCTGCACGATGACATTGTTCAGGATCTTGCATCGCTGAAAATGAAAGTGGACAATATGATGGTTGCCCATTCGGAGGAGGCCAGCATATCAAACAACGATCTGCTGCCCCTCTCGAAAAAAATGCAGGAGATTATTCAGACCACCCGTAGAATTACCGGAGAAATAAAGCCCTACAATATCGAGCATATCGGCCTGGTAGGCGCTGTTCGTGCTCTATGCAACAGCCTGGCATCACAAACCGGCATGCAGGTGCGGTTTTTTCCGGTTGGAATGAACACACTGCAGAGTGATTATACCACCGAGATAAACCTATACCGGATCGCTCAGGAGAGTATGCAAAATATCCGCAAACACTCCGAGGCAACCAAAGTATCGGTACGGCTAATAGCCTCGTCTCCCAATGTTCTCATGAGAATCCACGATAACGGAAAAGGCTTCAACCCGTCTTCCCGCTTCACACAACTGAGTTACGAAGGGGTTCATCTCGGGCTCACCAGCATGGAGGAGCGGGCACATATGCTGAAAGGAGAGCTTTCGATAAATTCAGCCCCGGGACGCGGCACCGAGATAAAGGTAAAGGTTCCGATGCAGTATCAGACTCTGCTGTAATCCTGCCGGAGATCGAGCGGTAATTTTTTCACATTTTTTTGAAGCAGACCTCGGTTTTATTCCTCTATTAATACAGAACAGTTATATGGAGGAATACTATGAACACCCGATCCCTTATTGTACTTTCAATCCTGACCCTGCTTTTGAGTACCGCCTGCTTTACTGCAGCATCCAAGCGGTTCGGTCCGCAGAGCAACACCCCCATTCGGAGTGCTGACATCACCGTCACACCACATTCGGCGGTTCTCGCTATCCCGGGGGATCTAAACATATACAGTATGGTCCATTCGCTGTATGCCGGTCTGATTCTTCCGCTCGATTTGGTTGACGAGCTGAGTCTGCCGGCTAAACACCGGCTGATTACAGCGGTCTGGGCATCTTCAGTGGAGAAAATTACGATTGACGGTTATTTTGAAAAGAAGGATGCACCGCTGCTCATAGAGCCTCATATGCGCTCCGGACCTCCGCGCATGCTCGAATGGAGAAGCAATGCCGTCTACCATCCGCTCACGAAAGGGCCGCTGCGCGGACAGGGAGAGTTCTTGCGGGGTGAAGCCGAACCGATGTCCAATATTAACGGAACAGTAATGCTGGTCGACTCTCGGGCAGTTCGTCTCTGCAGTATCTTTTCCAGAACACGGGAGGAGCAGCTGCTGACAGAAGAGGCCCCGCTGCATCTGGCCAGTTTATATCTGCACGACGGGCGCCGCGACAATGATCATCTTGTTCCGGAGCTTTTAGAGGAATACCGCGCCTCAGGATTACAATCGCCGGATCAAGCTGCCGCCCTTGAGTTGAGCCGGGTACAGTACGAGCTGTATTCGGATAACTATTCCTCCGCATTTCAACGGCTGAGCAAACTGACCTCACGATTGCCGAAACTCTCTGCGACGCTGCGCAGGCTCTTGCGCTTTACCTACGAGGAGTACTGTCTCTGCCGTGCAATTGATTTGCAGAACCCGGCTTATCTGATAGAATATGCTCAGTTCACTCGGGGGGATCAGCCGGAAAAAGATGCGCAGAGAGTTTATTGAGCCGCAGTTTCGCCAGGCCGCAGCCGATTATTTTCTGCTGTTGAATAAGGGGTATCCGGAAAAACGGACTCGCCTGCTGGTAGCGGATCGATATCAGCTCAACACCGCCCAGCGCACCGTACTCTACAGAGGCGTTTTTCCCGAAGAGGTAAACCGCCGCAGAAGCGAAAAACTGATCGCTGCAGCCGAAGTCCGGCAGCAAAAACTGCTGATCGATTTTCTGAATCTCTGCTACCTGCTGATGAACTCTCACTACGGACGCAATCTGTTTCTTGCCACCGACGGTATCCTGCGCGACGACGGAGAGAACTACACCGAGTTTTCCTCGGTCTCCATTTTTAATCGGGTACTGGAATTAATATGGACAGCGCTGATCGACCTCAATCCTGTGGAGGTGGAAATTGTGATAGACCACCCGCATCCTCCTCTGGCTTTCGACCTCGTAAGCGCTGTACCGGCCGAAACGGGAGTACACATGACAGCGAGTGCGGACAAATACATGCAGAGCAATACTGAAGGGGTACTGGTAAGCGCCGATTCACGCATAATAGACCGCAGCGAGTTGAGGGTCTGCGACTTGGGCAATTACATTCTTTCCCGAACCTATCAAGCGGTTTTTCCGAACCTTACACAGTTGATACAGGCAACAGACGGGAAAACCCCGGCTGAGTAAACGCTTTTTTCAAACTGCTGTTGTGAAATATGCCTTTTTGAGGTATTTTATAAAAAGCGCAACTATGAAATACGTCGATGATTTTATGAAAAGCCCGGAGACCATCAAGCATTACGATTTGCTCAACTCTCTGGGTGTGTTTGATTATCTGG
>JAASTM010000329.1 GCA_021767325.1 Spirochaetales bacterium | reverse complement strand
GTGTCAACCAGCTTCTGCTTACCGGTAAAAAACGGATGGCATTGCGAGCAAATTTCAACCTCGATATCTTTGGCTGTGGAACGGGTCTGGATCTCGTTTCCACATGCACACCGGATAGTAGTGAGTTCGTATTTGGGATGAATTCCCTTTTTCATAATACTCTCCTCCTGGTGCTATATAAGATATTCTCTGCCCGGGATGCAAAAATCCCACAGAGAATCTCTTTTCATTCATCTACGGCCTGAATATAACATATTCGCCGATTAAAATCCAGTCTTCGGGCCGTCTACTGCCCGTTGGGGGCGGTATTCATCGAACGCAGAAAGGCCTCGTTGGTCTTGGTCTTGCGCATACGGTCGATCAGCAGTTCGATGATCTCCATATCATCCATAGGATTGATCACCTTGCGCAGTATCCACATCTTGTTCAGCTCCTCTTCGGTCAGCAGCAGCTCCTCCTTACGGGTGCCGGAGCGTTTGATGTTGATAGCCGGAAAGAGCCGGCGGTCGGCCATTTTTCTGTCGAGATGGATTTCCATGTTACCGGTTCCCTTGAACTCTTCAAAAATGACCTCATCCATCCGCGAGCCGGTGTCAATCAGGGCAGTAGCCACGATTGTGAGGCTTCCGCCGTTCTCGGTGTTTCGAGCGGCCCCGAAGAATCGTTTCGGTTTGTGAAGAGCATTCGAATCAACACCGCCCGAAAGAATCTTTCCACTGGTCGGCACGGTCTGGTTATAGGCCCGGGCCAGACGGGTGATCGAGTCCAGCAGAATTACGACGTCGTGCTTGTGCTCTACCAGGCGTTTGGCTTTTTCAATCACCATTTCGGCCACCTGCACGTGGCGGCTGGCCTGTTCGTCAAAAGTAGAGGCGATTACCTCGCCGTTTACATTACGGCGCATGTCGGTGACCTCTTCCGGGCGCTCATCGATCAACAGCACAATCAGAAACACCTCGGGATGATTGGTGGTAATAGCATTGGCTACTTTCTGCAGCAGAATAGTCTTACCAGTCCTCGGAGGTGAAACGATCAGTCCGCGCTGGCCCTTTCCGATCGGACAGAACAGATTGATCATCCTGGTGGAGGTGTCCCCGTTCGGCATCTCCATGTCTATGCGTTCCATGGGATACAGCGGTGTGAGGTTATCAAAGGGAACCCTGGTCTGAGCGACCGAGGGATCGTCAGAGTTTACATACTCTACCCGCAGCATAGCAAAAAAGCGCTCGCCCTCTTTCGGAGGCCGGATCTGTCCGCCGACCGTATCCCCGGTCCGCAGGTTGAAAAGCCTTATCTGTGACGGAGAAATGTAGATGTCATCCGGGCCCGGCAGATAACTGTTCTGCGGGGAGCGCAGAAAGCCGTATCCGTCCGGCAGAATCTCCAGCGACCCGTAGGCATGAATCTGTCCGCCCTGCTGGGTGTGCGCCTTGAGAATCGAGAAAATGAGATCCTGCTTCTTCATCGACACCATAGTGTCGCGGTTCAGGCCCTCCTGGGCGGCAAAATCACGCAGCTGAGGAACCGACATCTTCGACAGTTCGTTGATGCTCAATTTTCCAACTGCGTCATTCTCTTGCTTTTTGTCGGCTTTTTTGTCCTGACGATTATCCTTGCCAGAGCCTTTACCTTTATTAGACTTGCGCTTGTTGATTCCCTGATTCTTGATCAGTTCATCGGCCGATGGAATGTCTTGATTCTCATCAATCACCGGATCGGTTGCAGAGTCTTCGACAGATTCTGCAGCGGAGGTCTCTTCCTCCTGGTCATTCTCGTTGTTGTCCTTGATGAGTTCGACGCGAACCTTTTTCTTTCGTGGACGCTTCTTCTGCGGGGCAGTTTGCGTACTGCTGTCCGCTTCCGGATTTGTCATCTTATCCTCACTTTCAACATCCTGATTATCTACATCTTGTGTGTCATTTTCTTCAAAATTGAGTGACTCTTGTTTTTTTCTGGTATTAGCCATCAGAAAACTCCGTTTCATAAGTGTACGGAGGTTGTGTGGAAACAGACCTAACTATAGTGCCAGTTTTTCACCATGTCAAGACTGTTTGGTTTCCGCACCATCAACTCCGTCAATAGCAATGCTGCAACTGCGGCTCTGCGCCGCACAATGTCCCTACGGGTACCGAAATTGAAATGAAAGGCTCTCGCACTTCCCTCCCGGCCGGCAACCGCTATCCAGACAGTACCAACCGGTTTTTCGGGGGTACCGCCGCCCGGGCCGGCTACACCGGACACTGCCACGGCAACTTCGGCACTGCTCTGTTCGAGGGCGCCTGAGGCCATCTCTGTGACCACCGCCGCGGAAACAGCCCCGTGCTGTTCCAAAGTGTGGGCTCGAACCCCTACCGATCGCTGTTTGGCCTCGTTATCGTAGGTAATAAAGCCGCCCCAGTAGGCATCCGAGCTTCCCGGAATCGCGGTCATCAAAGAACCGATCATACCGCCGGTACAGGATTCTACACTAACCAGATGCGCATCGGCCTGCTTCAGAGTTTCCAGCAGAAGCGCAGCTGCTTCGGTATCTCCACGGCGTACTAAAGGTTCGCCGAATTCCTGCTGCAAAAAGTGAAAGAAGGACTCCCGGGCCTGCACGCTTCCGCCGACCAGATAGAGACTGATGCGGTAGGACTGGAACCGGGTTCGCCACCGCACTCCCTCGGCGTTTCGGGCGGCCTTTACACAGGCATCTTCGAGCATCGCCTCGGGAATCAGAAAGCAGCTTATCTCGGTTTCATCCTGTTCGGTCAGCTGCAGTTCTTCGGTGAATACCGGACGCAGCAGGTTCTGAAACATCGGCTCCAGTTCACGCGGCGGTCCCGGCATCGCAGCCACCAGACTGCCGCCGACATATCCCCAAAGTCCCGGAGCAGTTCCATTTACATTCGATATTACATGGAACCCTTCCGGCACCATAGCCTGTTTTCGATTTGCCTGTGCTTTTGAGAGCCCGTATCGATTCTTGAGTTCTTCCCACAAAGAATCGTCAAAAACCAGAGATAAGCCGGCCGCTTCGGCGATTGCCTCACGCGTAAGGTCATCGCTGGTCGGTCCCAAACCGCCGGTAATCAGTACCAGCTTGTGATCGGCTATCAGAGTGCGAACCGCAGGAATCACCTCCGAATCGTCCTGCATGAGCCATATACGCCTGACCTGCACCCCCATTGCACTCAACTCGGATGCTAAAAACCTGCCGTGCGTATCCTGGATAACCCCCGAAGTTATCTCAGTTCCCAGTGAAAGGATTGCTGCAGTCATTGTATGTGAATCAGGCACTACTCACCGTTTTCTTCAGAGTATCCACCGGAGCTGAAAAGATATCAACAGTATCCGGATCCTTTATCATCTCGCATTTTCCTTCGAAACTCACTCCGTCGGAAATGCGTAGCTTTCTGGTTTTTACATTCCCCACCAGTTTACATGTTTCGAGCATCTCGACCTTCTCTTTCGCAATTACATTGCCTTCGACATGCCCGGCTATAACAACAGTATATGCTTTTATATCGGCCACTACATGGGCCCCTTCTTCTACAAACAAAACTCCGGTAGATTCAATCTCACCCTCAAAATAACCGTCTATTTTCAACGCTTCAGTAAAAGTGAGTTTTCCGAAGAGTTTGGTGCTAGTACCCAGTACTGTAGTAAACTCTTTGTCTCTTCGTCGACTGTAACTTCGTGCCATTCTTAAGTCTGCCTAAAAATAATGAATGTGTTGATTATTTGGTCTTCATTACAAACACCCCGTCCCAATCCTCCGGGGGCGGGTTGTCAATATAATGTTTGCAGCGGGCATAATAAACCTTTGAGGGACCATCATCCGGATCAACTTTGAGCGCCTTTCCGAAATACTCTTTCGCGGCATCAAAGTTCATCAGCTTGTACTGTTTGCGTCCTTCTGCAAAGAGGTCAAGTACCTTCTGCTTTTCTTCGGTTATCAACCCTTTACCTCTTTCATACTGTCTTCATTTTCCTGAAGCTGTATAAAATGCTCACGTAATTTAGAATCGAGCTCACGCAGAGCCTTTTCGTCGTCACG
>JAASTM010000328.1 GCA_021767325.1 Spirochaetales bacterium | reverse complement strand
CAGAACGGGCCGTGCTGTAAAGTAAGATATTGTAAAATACCACATATGATTTATAATATGGAAAATCTTAGATGAGGAAGTGGATGGTATGAAAGAGGAATCTTACGGAGATGCGAAGCCGGAGTCATCCGTCCGGGCTTTGGATAAGGCGATTTTCATTTTGGAAACGCTGGCCGGTGTGGATGGAGACATCGATTTGGCTTCGCTCTCCAAGCAGGTAAAGATGCCGAAGAGCACTTTACTGCGGCTGCTCAATACTATGAAAAATCATAATCTGATCCGTCAGGAAGAGAGCACCAAGCGTTTCAGCTTAGGTCTCGGCTTAGTGGCGTTAGGGAAGGCCGCTGAAAAGAATTTTAGTCTGGCAGAGGCAATTCATCCGTTTTTAGTGGACCTTGCTGAAAGAACCGGCGAAACCGCATCACTGACTATGCTCGAAGGCGATCATGCCGTGTACATCGATCAGGTTGTGAGTAAGAATATGATCCGCGGACAACCCCGGATCGGTCTGAGTCTCGAACTGCACTGCAGCTCGGGAGGTAAAGTGCTGTTGAGCGCAATGAGTGATGAAAAGCTCAAAGCCTTCCTGAAAGGACGCCAGTTAAAGCAGAAAACCAGCAAGACCATAACCGATTTTTCCAGGCTCCAGAAGGAGATTCAGAAAATTCGAGAGCAAGGTTACGCTGTTGACGACGAAGAAGTCGAAGTCGGCGGGCGCTGTGTTGCCGCACCGCTGCGCGATAAAGATGGTAATGTAATCGCGGCAATGTCTGTTATGGGGCCGACGACCCGCATAAGACAGAAAGACTTGAATGAGATTGCCGAGATCGTTACCGAAGAAGTAATGAAGGCGTCCTATTCCTTAGGATACAAGCCTTCCTGATGTATATCTGTATTAGGAGGATATTATGAGCTTTGAAGGTCGGGATATTATAAGTACCGCAGAACTCAGCAAAGAAGACTTTCTCGAAATAATGAAAGTAACCGAAAAGATGGAAGAGATGGTGAAAAAGGACAAGGTGTCCGATTTGTTATCTGATAAGATAATTGCCGTTCTCTTCATGGAACCCTCTACCAGAACACGGCTCTCTTTTGAAACCGCTGTGCATCGTCTGGGTGCGAAACCTATTACTGTTTCCAGCGCTGCCAGTTCGTCGGCTTCAAAAGGTGAGTCCCTGGCCGATACCGCGAAAACCGTAGACGGGTATGTAGATGCCATTATCATTCGCCAGCCTCAGAAGGGCGGGGCCCAGATTATGGCCGATGCGGCCGAGGCTCCGCTAATCAACGGTGGTGATGGGGCGGGCCAGCACCCGACCCAGGCGCTCCTGGACATGTATACGATTCTGAAGGAGAAGGGTACTCTTGAGAACTTGAAGATCGCTATGGTTGGAGACCTCAAGTACGGCCGGACCGTACACTCCCTCTCGTATGCGATGGCACCCTTTTCTCCCAAGGAGTACATATACTGTGCTCCCGATGAGCTGCAGATGCCGGAGGAGATTGTCGGTGACATGGAGAAGAAATCAATTCCTATTACCAAAACCTCCGATATCAACAAGGCCCTGCAGGCCGATATCGTCTACATGACCCGCATACAGCGGGAGCGTTTCGAGGATCCGGCGGAGTATGAACGGCTGAAAGGCAGTTTTGTTCTCAACCGCGAGCTGGTCGAAAGCGGTAATAAGGGTATGGTTATCATGCATCCGCTTCCCAGAGTAGATGAAATCGCAACTGACGTAGACGACCTGCCGAATGCAGCCTATTTCCGTCAGGCACACAACGGTGTGTACCTGCGCATGGCACTGCTGGCGATGGTAACTGGGCGGGCATAAGACCCCCTCAGATTGTACCAATTTCGCATACTTAATCCGTCCCGCGCCTCCCGGTGCCGGGACGTTTTTTTGGCCCGGAAACTCGCCCGGAATTAAAAAAAGACCGCCGGTGCAGGCTCCCGAGCACAAGCACTACATACGTGCACTCAGATGCGCAGACCCGGCGGTCTAAGCAAGGATTATAGGATATAAACTTACGGAGTAATGTGAGTTCCGTTTTTTCCTTCGAGAGCATTCACCGCGTTGTGCAGTGAGGTAATGATAGCTTCTTTGTTGCTCCACTTTACAAATCTTACGGCTGCTTCCACTTTGGGTCCCATCGAACCTTTGAGAAACTCGCCTTCAGACATGTATTTCTCGATCTCAGCAATGGTGACGGTCTCAAGAGCTTTCTGTTCGGGTGTGTTGTAGCGGACGTAGGCGTTCTCTACATCGGTTAGAATCATAAACTTGTCCGCCTTCACAGCCTGGGCGAGTTTGAATCCGGCCCGGTCTTTATCAATAACAGCGTCGACTCCTTCGAGTCCGTCTTGTTCAATCTTTTTCACCGGTATTCCGCCGCCGCCGGAGGCGACGACGATATTGTCTGCAGCTAGGAGGGCGTTGATCGATTCCTTCTCGACTATATCGATGGGTTCGGGAGAAGGTACTACCCGGCGCCAGGGTTTGGCGGTATTGGGTTTTACCTCCTTCACAATGTACTGCTTCTCTTTCTGCAGATGCTTTGCTTCATCTTCAGTATAAAAGGGGCCTACGGGTTTAGAAGGGTCTTTGAAATCAGGATCTTCGTCGCTTACGAGAACTTGGGTTACGACGGTACACACCGGTTTGTTCACTCCGGCCTGGGAGAGGTGGTAGGATAGGCGATTCTGCATTGCCCACCCGATCTGTCCTTGTGTCATTGCACCACAGGTGGCCAGCGTTTGGGCCGGTACGAACTCTTCAGCCTCCTCCTGCTGGATGAGGAGCGCCCCCGCCTGCGGGCCGTTCCCGTGTGTGACAACTACACGATAACCATTTGCGATAATATTTGCGATTTGCTGGGCGGTGATATCAACATTGCGGAACTGCTCTGCTGTAGTTCCCCATTCGTCGGCTTGCTTAATTGCATTACCACCCAAGGCAATCACGATTAATTCCTTAGACATACGTCTCCTCCAATCTGGTTCTTGTATCCATTAAACTATGGAACCATTTGATAGATCAAGTGAAAAAATCAAAAATATGGAATAAAGTTCCGAAATATGGAATCTATATCAAATTCATTGACCGGCACGACGTTCCATAATATAGTATTACACATGGAAGCCAGTATTGTGTACGGAAAGTACCTGATAGTAGATTGGGAAACAGTAGTACCCGATGGTGCGGTGTATGTGGAAAACGGGCGCATAGCCGACGTAGGCAAGTATACAGATCTAAAACAGCGCCACACCTGCGACCAGGAGATAGGATCTCCGGAGCATTTTGTAATGCCCGGGTTCGTGAACGCGCACAGTCACGGTAAGGGTATTACCGACTTTCAGCGGGGGCATCTCGATGATACTCTCGAAACCTGGAAGTTTCGTAGCTATCCGGGAGTGGATCCGGAGCTTGATACCCGCTGGGCCGCGGTGAAACAGTTGGAGGCCGGCGTGACGACCAGCATGCACAACCACGATCTCGTTGATCCGCACAGTCCTGCGGACGAGTTTCCGGCCGTGGTAGAGGCTTACAAATCATGTGGCCTAAAGGTATCTTTTGCACCGACCCTGGCCAACCGAAACTGGTTCGTGTACGGTGACAATGAAGCTTTCGTCAACAGTTTGCCGGCAGAGTTGCAGGCGGTGTGCCGGACCCGGATGGACCGCAGCAATGTGTACGGGCCGGCCGAATATATAGCGGCGGTAGGTACCTTGGCGGCAAACTACGGAGGCGATCCGCAGGTCAAAATAATGCACGGCCCCATTTCACCGCAGTGGGTGGATGCGGATACCCTCAAGGCGATCAAGTCGGATGCGGATAAAAAGAACCTCCGCATACATATCCATGTGCAGCAGACCAAGCTGCAAAACCTGTACGGATACAAACAGTACGGGACTTCGCTGCTCGGCTTTCTGGATTCTCTCGGCTATCTCGATGAAAAAGTGACGGTCGGCCATGCGGTCTGGAATTCCGAAAAAGATATCGAGCTGCTGGCCACCCGGGGCGAATCTGTCACTCACCAT
>JAASTM010000327.1 GCA_021767325.1 Spirochaetales bacterium | reverse complement strand
GGCACTTCGCCTGGATAGGATTTCAGGGCGGCCGTGCCGCAGAAATAGTACGGTACTGCGGTTTTTCTGAGAACAGGATCATCTGCTTCCGCTCTTTTTCGCAGCGGATTGCGGATAGGCTGGCCGAAATCATCCTGGTGCAGGCTAAACGCGCCCGGGGGTTCGAACTGGTCTCCGACGGGCTGCTGCTGCAGTTTTTCGGTGAATTGATGGACGAACTCCACAATCCAGATGAGAAGGGTTCCTCTCCGGCAGCCGGCTCGGAGGCGGACCAGCATTTTTACCCCCACCAGCCTCAGCCTTATTTCTATGTAGAGGCCATGAAACGCTTCATCCGGACCAACTACCAGAAGCCGATTAGCGTGCAGCATGTGATTGATTATATCGGCGTAGACCGCTCATATGCCTCACGTATCTTCCGCAAAACCGAAAACAGGACCTTACAGCGCTATCTGATCGAACAGCGAATGGATGCGGCCAAACGTCTCCTGGCGCAAAAACGCTTATCAATTCGGGAGGTGGCGCATTCGGTCGGCTATAGCGATTACGCCAGTTTCGAACGGAGATTTAGAATAGAGGCGGGCTGCTCACCCTCGGAGTACTAGCGGTACCAAATCGGTACTACAGTACTATTGTCCGCCGGCCGTACCGCGGATACCATTCTATAGGTAAAAAAGACAAAAAGGAGGAAAAGATGCTATGAAAAAGTGCATAGTACTATTCACTTTTCTGCTTCTTCTCACAGCGTTTGTGTGGGCCGGAGGCCAGAGCGAGGCTCAGGAGCAGGCTGCTGAACAGCCGGCGGCCGAACAGACGGAAGGCCCGGTATCAATCGATTTCTGGTCTTCTCAGACACAGTCCGACCGCATGGCGACTATCCAGGTTTTGATCGACACGTTTGAGGCCCTGAACCCGAACATCTCGGTGAACCTGGTAGCAGTCGATGAGAATGACTTGGCAACCCAGCTGAACACTGCGGCCGCCGCCGGCACGCTGCCGGGGATGATCGAGTGCGCCGCCGAAAATGCAGTCGCCTTCGGCACCGAGGGGCTGCTCGATCCGCAGGCTATAACCAAGGTCATCAATGAAATCGGCAAAAACAAATTTTACGCCGGCACCCTGCGTCTGAATGAAACCGCCGACAAAGGCAGCTACTACGCGGTTCCTTACCACGGGTGGGTACAGGGCATCTGGTACCGGGCCGACTGGTTCGAAGAAGCCGGCCTGAATCCGCCGGCGACCTGGGAGGACATCCGTAAGGCCGCCGAATACTTCTATCAGCCCGATAAAAACCAGTATGGCATTCTGGTCGGCACCAAGGCCGAAGCCTATGCCGAGCAGTGCTTTACCCAAATTGCCATGGCCAATGGCGCCCAACTTTTCGATGCCAACGGCAACCTGATCTTCGATTCCCCGGAGATGAAGGAAGCAATCGAGTATTATGCCCAGCTGGCCCAGTACACACCTCCCGGCCCACAAACCTGGCGCGCCCGCGATTACTATCTGCAGGGAAAAATGGCGATGTTCTTCTACTCCACCTACATCATGGACGACCTTGCCATCGAGGAAAACGCCAAAGACTCACTCTCCAGCGAAAACTTTGCCGACCTCGAGGGCAAGAGTTTTGACCCGGAACTGGTACAGAACACCCGGCTTGCACCGACCATTACCAACTCCCAGGACGCCGGCTACGGCACCATCGTGAGCTTCGGTATACCCGATCACGGCGATCCGGCCAAAATCGCCGCAGCCCAGAAATTCATCCGCTACCTGTTCACCCCGAACGCCTATATCACCTGGCTGCACATGGCTCCCGGCGGCATGAACCCGGTATTGAAAGAGATTGCCACTAACGCCCGTTTCCAAAACGATCCGAAAGGCATCTTTCAGCACTACGGCGCGGAGAAGATGGCCGAGATTATTCAGGGCCTCGACAGTATCGAGACCTTCAGCATCGTGGACGGAAAGCGCATGGCCGCGGCCAGCACCATTTATTCGAAACAGATCATCCCCCAAATGATTTACAAAATCACCCAGGAGGGCATGAGCGTAGAAAACGCGATGGAATGGGCCGAAACCGAAATGAAAAAGTTGATGTAATTCAAACTTTTTAGATGTGAGGCGGCCCCGGTCAGGTTCCGCAGGAGCTTGCAGGGAGTCCTCCGGGGCCGCCGCTTTGCACTCTATTAGAAAGGTACGGACGGAAACAGATGAATCTGACACAGCGAATTCCCAGTGAAGGTTTGGACTTGCGGCAGCGCGAAATACTGTTGGGGTGGTCGATGGTACTTCCCGCTGTTCTGATAATACTCGCCTTAATTCTCTATCCGATTGTCTACAACATATATCTCAGTTTTTTCGATGTGCAGCCGCTGGCGGAGAATACCTACATAGGACTCGAAAACCATAAGAACGTGGTCCTCGACCCGGGCTTCTGGAACGCGCTGGTGACCACCGTCATATATGTAGTGTTCACTACCCTGGGTACTACCCTGATGGGTCTGTTCGTCGCCTTGGTGATGAATCAGAAATTTCCGCTGCGGGGGCTGGTACGCAGCCTGATTCTGTTTCCCTACATCGCCCCGGTCATCTCCGTGGTATTTGCCTGGCAATTCATTTTCGACCCGGTCAACGGTATTTTCATGGATATCACCTACGAAAAGCTCGGTCTGTTTTCATCACGCTTCAATTTGATCGGTTCCCCGGCCACCGCCGTATGGGTGGCGATTGCATTCAGTATCTGGAAAAACTTTCCCTTCTCCTATCTGATGATCCTCTCGCGGCTGCAGGCGATCGATTTGAATCTCTACGAAGCGGCAGAAATGGACGGTGCCTCCGCCTGGCAGAAGTTCCGCTATATAACCCTGCCGGAGGTCTATTTCGTGATGGGCGCTATCGTGCTGCTGCGGATGATCTGGAATTTCAACAAGTTCGAAGAGGTGTATCTGCTCACTGAAAACGTGCGGGTGCTGTCGGTCTACACCTATTTCAAGGCCTTTGTCGGAACGATGGAACTGGGACAGGGGGCCTCTCTGGCACTGATACAGTTCCTCCTGTTGATAGGCTTTATTCTCTTCTACATCAAGAGGGTGCTCAAATGGTAACCAAGCGCAGCCTGCCCAGAAAAATCGGTTTTTTCGTACTGGTGATGGCCATTGTGGCGTTCAGCATTTTCCCCTTCATCCAGATGCTGTCGATTTCGCTCAAATATCCCAGTGAATGGGGCAGCCCCAGTCTCATCCCTGAAAATTTCAACATCGAAGCCTACAAGGAGCTGTTGAACATCGGGCAGACAGCCAAGAATGTGCCCCAGTCGGTGCTCACCCTGCTGGAAGAGACCCCCGACCTGTCCGAGGCTCAGCGGCAGGCCATACTAAATAAATACAAGAGTACGGGAGATGTATTTCCTTTTCTCAAGTATTTCTACAACTCGTTTTTGCTGTCCTTTTCTGCGGCGTTTATTACCGTTGTGTTCGCTATTTTGGGGGCCTACTCCTTCAGCCGGCTCCGCTTTCCTGGCAGATCATTTATTCAGCGGGGAGTTCTGTTTGTGTATATGTTCGGGGGAATTCTGCTGTTAATTCCTCTGTATAAAATGTTCGTAAGCATTGGCTGGATCAGCGTTCCACCGGGAGCTTTTCTCAGTCTACTGATCATCTATATCGTGCAGACTCTGCCGGTGTCACTGTATATGCTGGGCAATTATTTCCGCACTATTCCATTTTCAATCGAAGAAGCTGCTTTAATTGAAGGGGCCTCCAGGTTCGGAACGGTCTGGAGAATTATAATTCCGCTTTCGATTGCGGCCATTGTGACGGTGTTTATATACTGTTTTATGATCGCCTGGAACGAATACCTGTTCGCGTCGGTTTTTCTGAAGAACTTCAAGGAGCTCTACACACTGCCGATGGGCCTGAAGGCGCTCTTCACCAGTAAAAACGCCATCTGGGACCGCATTATGGCCGCTTCGGTGCTCACCGCAACCCCGGTCATCGTTCTGTTTATGGCCTTCCAGCGCAACCTGGCCGGCGGCCTGGCAGCCGGAGGGGT
>JAASTM010000326.1 GCA_021767325.1 Spirochaetales bacterium | reverse complement strand
CGTACTTCGTCTGATCCGATTCGCTGCGGGAGTATGCCAGGGGACTCCCGCTGTAAGCTGCCGTGAGGCTGCCCTCACTGATGAAATGGCTGCGGTGGAGGTGACCCAAGGCAGCGTACTGTACCCCTTCCGGTAAGGCTGAAACCGGGATCGGCGGAAGCCCCCCCTTGTAGAGAATCGGCTTTTCATCCTCCGGCTCCTGCAGCTCATCCCTCGGCAGCGCCGCCTCCTCGAGTTCGAGCTGCAGCTGTTCCCTGCGTGCTCCGCCCCCCAGGGCAAACAGATGCCCGGCAAACAGGTTCACATCGCCCGGTCGGAACACCGCTTCGGCTGCCCGCTTCCACAGTCCGGACAGCTTTTCGAGAAACTCCGCTTCAGTTGGCGGGGCGGAGGGTTCAGCGGTATCTTCGGATACTTTTCGGATCTCCTGCTGCATCCGCCGTTCGTTGGCATACGGACTGACGAGCACATTCAGAGCCGGCTGCCCATCGCGTTCTATACGCAGCACACCGGCGGCCGGAGAAGAGATAGCCACGCCGGCATCGGTGACTGTCGGCGGAAGAGAGGTGCTGATATAGCCCAGTAGAATAATTCCGTGCAGCCGCGCCAGAGGATCCGGCGCCTGGATCGCATCGGCCGAATCGTGGTTTCCGGCAATGGCTATAACCGGCCGGGCGCCGTTTTTACTGAGCCGCTTCAAACTCGAATAAAACAGCTCCTGGGCTTCGGTTGAAGGGTTGAAGGTGTCGAACAGATCGCCGCTGACCAAAACCAGATCGACGGCATGTTCCTCGGCCGCCCGGACGATCTCATCCGCTACCTGTCGCTGTTCTTCGATTCGTGAAAAGAGGTCGAGTCGCTTTCCTAAATGCCAGTCGGAAGTATGCAGAATACGCATGAACCGGGCTGCCTAATTCCCGAGCATTAATTGAGCGTAGTTCTCCTCGAGGTTAGCAGCGTGTTCAATTCTCAGGCTCAAAAAAGCGATCGTTTCGTTACCTTTGGTGTATATCTTAAACGGGGTACCATCGAAGCCGAGGTTCCGCAAAATCACGTGCAGCATTACGATTCCCAGTCCGGCGCCTTCGGTGTAGTCCTCGGATACCGCATACACATCGGCCAGATTCTGGGCATTCCGGGCAATTTCTATCTTTTTATTGATTCTTTCCTGTTCCTGTTCGGTCAGGCATACATTGTTGCGGATAACTATTTTGAAATATGGTTCTTCTATTTGAAAGTGGAATTTGATGTAATAACCGTTCAGCTTGTGTTGACGGGCGTATTTTTCCGGATGCTGCAGGGCCTCTTTCTTGAAGGTCTGCATACCAGCCTTGTAATCCTGCGGTTTATCGATATCCAGGTTCTTGAGATCGAAGTAGAGCCGCTTCAGGTTCGCCTTATGGGCGTTTCCAGCCACTTCATGGATGCAATAACTTATGTTGTTCATCAGTGCATTCATACCGACTTCGCTCAGATAACGGTCAAGTACGGAATCGATGTACTCCCGCTCCTCGCCGAGGTAACTGTATGAGGTAACCGTCAATACCTTGTTGCGCTGAATCGCGTAGTCAATGGTGTTTTTATCCACATTCATACCGTTGCCTTACATGTACCTTCTTAATAGTTACAATATTGTAACTGGGTTTATCCAATAAGTCCAGTAGCATTTATTCTATACCCATGTTATTATTCAATGAGCAAAACTTCAAATTTTGATAAGGGCAGGCAGTGTATGCGGATTCGAACTAAACTCGGCATTGTAGAGTTGATTTTGGTAGCCGGGTTTCTGATTGCAATTGGTGTAGTAGTTTTTTATACCAACTCGATTATTAAGCTGAAGGACTTCGAGGTTCAGTCGAACGTGGTCATGTCATCTTTGCGCAGGATGAACTACCAAACCCAGAGCCTTTTGACCACGCGCGCACCGATAATAGAGATCAGTGTTCACTGGACCAATACCATCAACGAGTTCGAACGCGATCTCGAGGGCTTATCCCGTTACTCGAATCTGAGAGTGCTCAATGAAGAACAGCAAAAGCAGATGGCCGAACTCACCGGCTGGTGGGATCAGATCTATGACTGGTACTACAAGCCGGCCATCGATCATCTACAAAAGATGCAGAACGGCCCGGCCGGCGAGGCGGTGGGCAGCCGGGGAATTTTGCGGACCCTGCTCGAGCTGGAAGGCTCCGAAGCAACTCCTCCCGACTATCTCGGCGAACTCTACACCATCCGTAACTACCGTGACCATATTATGGATGAAACCCAGACCTTCAGCTCGCGGCTCATCGACCTGACTACCAGCATACAGAAACAGATCAACACCAATATTCAACAGAGCAGACGGATCGTAGTCGGGCTGATCATTCTCACCATCATTGTGACTATATTCATTACAGTCCGGTTTGCCCGGCTGATGGGTTCCAGGATCCGGCAGGTGGAGCAGGCCATGCGGCATCTGGCCCGCGGCGATTTTTCTACCCAGCTGAATATCAAATCAAAGGACGAGTTCGAAGAACTCTCGGAAAACTACAATATTCTCAAAACACAGCTGCAGGAAAAACTGAACTCGGTGCTCGGCTTCATGGTTGATATCAGTAACTCCCTGGCCGAAGGACCCAAGCTGCAGCGTATTATGAACATCATTGCAAACTCTGCGGTTGAGAACACCGATGCCGACGGGGCTGCCCTCTATTTAGTAGACAGTGAAGCCCAGATGCTGGTACCGCAGGTCTTCTCCGGCGATTTCATTCCGCCCTTCCCGGTTCCTGAAGAGGCGACCGGTTCAAAGGAAAAGGCCCTCGAATACGCAAAAGAAACCAAGCTGAAAATCGGGGAATATGCAATCGGTACCGCTGTGGCCGACGTAAAGCCGCTGTTTGTCCGCTCGGCATCCGAATTGACCAACGGCACCCTCGGGTATCACCGTGAGAAAGAAGACCCTCTGTATATAGAATCACTGATTGTCAGTCCGCTGATGATCTCCCAGCGGGTACTGGGGACCATTGTCATGACCAAAAAGGGCGAAGGCGATAATTTTACCGATCTGGACTTTACCCACATGCAGACGTTTGCGGACTATGCGGCCCTGACTATCGACAATATCTTCAACTACGAAGAGCTGATAGAAAAGCGGGAGATGCACCGGGAAATCGAAATCGCGGCCAACATCCAGAGAGGCCTGCTGCCGCGCGAAATACCCGATTTGCCTTCGACCCAGATTGCGGCCTTCTCCCGGGCCGCCCGCGGTATCAGCGGCGACTACTATGATGCCTTTCTCATAGAAAAGGATACCCTCGGGGTGGTTATCTGCGATGTCGTCGGAAAAGGGGTTCCGGCTTCCCTGCTGATGGTCATGATTCGTACCATTATCCGCCTGATCTCCTCTCCCCAGAGAACCCCATCGCAGCTCCTGACCCTACTCAACCGGGGTATCATCGGCAGGATAGGAACCGACCACTTCGCCACTCTCAGTATGTTCAGCTACAACGACAAAGAGAAGGAAGTCACCTATTCGAATGCCGCGCATCCCCCGTTGCTGGTCTACAGATCTGCCGATGAAGAGTTTATTGAAATCGATACGCCGGGACTGCCGATCGGTGTGGAACAGAAGGAGCAGTATCAGCAGCGCTCCTTCAAAGTGCAGTCGGGGGACATACTGATTCTGTTTACCGATGGTATACCAGAAACCCGCTCCCCGGACGGCCGTGAATATACAACGGAAAACCTGAAGAGCCGGCTAAAGCAGATAGGCAGCAAGAACGCAAAGGCAATTTCTAAGTACATTCAGGATGATCTCGACCACTTTACCGAAGGGGCCGAGCAGCACGATGATCAAACTCTGTTTGTAATGAAAATTAAATAAGCCCGGCCCGCGGCGGGCCGGCGGCAGGTTAGGCGTCTCCACGCAGTTGAATTAAAACCGCATCGCCAGGGTGATGAATGACAGGTCATGCTGCTCGATATGATTCACATAACTGTCGAAGAGGGTGCCCTGTCGGCGACACTCCTCCTGCAGGTAGGTAAGATAAAACATCCCCAGCTCATCCTCT
>JAASTM010000325.1 GCA_021767325.1 Spirochaetales bacterium | reverse complement strand
GGGTTCGGCTTCGACCTGTTTTTTACAATCGAGTTTCTTATTCGCTTTTTTGCCGCCGCCTCACAGCGTCGGGCCGGTGAGTACGTGTTTCATCAAAAGGGTTGGATAGACTTGCTGGCTTCGGTGCCGCTGCTGCTGTTCAACAGCGGCCCGCTGATGGCGGCTATTTTTCTCGGCGGAGGCCGCTTCAGTGCCCTGGGAGGCGTGTTCAACATTCTCAAGGTTGCCAAGGCAATCCGGATTGCCAGGATTTTGCGGCTCCTGAGGGTGCTGAAGGTCTTCAAAAAGATAAAACACACCGGCTCGCGAATGGCACAGCGGCATATTGCCAGGATTACCTCCACTGCCGTCACGGTTACCGTGTTGACCTTTTTTCTCGTGAGTCTGGTTCAGCCCATGCTTCAGACAGCCCCGGGAAGTGCAGAGCTGCAGAATACCACCGAAACCGTACTTTTGGAAAATTACAGGGAGCACCACAGCGCTGAACTGGCTGCACAGCTACCGAACCTGCTGATAATCAAAAAAGGGGAACATACGATTTATTCCAGATACGAAAACCAGAAATACCGGATGATCTTCGGTCCGACCGACTATACCTACCGGCAGATAGGTGAGTACTCCTTTTTCCTGTCGATCAAGCCGCAGCTCACCGACCAGGCCCGGCAGAGCATGGCCTTTTTCATTCTGATCGTACTGATGGTCCTGACATTTCTGATGATCTACAGTCCCCATTTTGCCCTCACGATAAGCGACCCTATTCACGTGATGCGGCGCGGCTTCGCCGAGACCGGGTATAATCTGGAAGTAGAAATACCCCGCCGGTATAAAAATGATGACGTGTACCGGCTGGCGGCGCTGTACAATCGCGAGTATCTTCCCCTGAAAGCGCGGACGAAGCTGCAGGAGGAGCGCTTGCATAGCGACCTGAGCCTCGATACAATCACAGGTATCTTTGAAGATGAAGAGTAACTATGGTTGTAAGTCTGATACAGTTTATTATATATCTGCCCGATGCTACTAATCTGAAAGAGAAACGCCGGGTAGTCCAGTCGATTAAACAGCGGCTGCATACGAAATTCAAGCTTTCGGCGGCCGAGGTAGACCTCCATCAATCAACTACCTTTGCCCAGCTGGGAGCGGCATTGGTCAGCAACTCGAAAAAGCACGGTGATGAGGTGATTCAGAAAGTGATTCTGTTTGTTGAGCAGGAAGTACCGGGCCGTGTTCAAGATATCGTCACTCACACGGAGTTCTATTCCTGATTACTCATTCCTCTCCATAGGCACATCTTCAGGAAAAAAGTAGAGTTCCCCGATTTTATAGGTGTGCTGAGCGGAAAAATTGTGCCGGACCTCGTGTTCTGCGGTGACTTTCAGCTCGAAGAAGTGCTGCAGCGGGGTAAAGCCTTCGGCTTCGATGTACACCTCGAAGGAGAACGACTTCTGGTCCCCTACATTTTCAGCTTTTTCGGGATGGGGGAGGAAAGTAAAATGGCCGCGGGTACTTGCTACGATGAAGTAGGGATTCTGCCAGGTATAGTCGATCATCGGTACCGGCTCGCTGTCACGCAGCAGGCCTACATTTATATCCTGCAGTGGTTCAAAGGTTGTGCCGTGTAGAATTCGCCCGATCATAGCCGGAAAATTGTATACCGGACCCGTGACGATTTCTTTGCGTTCTTCCGGTTCGTTCATGTAATAGGGGCGGCGGCGCGCATCGATTTTACGCAGCCCCTCATTCACCAAGGCTACGATATCGGCGCTGGTCTGCAGCTGATCCTGATAGTCGCTCTCGTAGTGGGCCAGACCGCGGCCGGAGATTATATATTCAGGCTTTATACGGTTCAGGACATAGCAGGCTACATCCAGACGGCACTGATAGCAGTTTGCCAGAGGAAAACCGCTCTTCGCCTTTTCATCGAACACTTCGTTTACGGTCTCAAAGACAAACTCTTCCATGCTGTTGTGTATATCCATAGACCGCTCCTTTACCCGTTAGTCAAACTTACCACCTCTTTTACCGAATTGCAGCATCGGTAAAAGTCAGCCATGGTGTCTTTTAAACTATAGTAATTGAGTCCGGAAAAGTACACTTTACTAAAGAGCGAGATATTTATTGCGTATTCATCTGCAAAAGTGCTCATGTAGCAGCCGTATTCAAAGCAGGTTTCGAACACCTCGGGCAGTTTGTGCTGTACGAACACTCCCAACTGCGGGCTGAAGGTGAGGTTGTACACCACTTCGAGAAAACGGTTTTCTTTTTCAATAAAGAACATGCCCTGGAGTCCGTTTGCGTGCACGAAAGCGGTGCTGTAACTCTCTTCCAGGCGCTCTTCATCGAAGAGCTCATACCCCAGCTCTTTGAACAAAACCTGTACTCGCCGGATTCTCTCTTTCATTATTTTAGAATATTTCATTCCGCTGCGTCCTTATAATTACAATACGTGACTATCGGGTGAGATGCAAGTCATTTCGACTCATCTTTTGACTGATCTGTTGAATAATTGAGGGCGTCGTAAATATGCTCTCTTGTATAGCGGTCGAGTGAGGAGAGTTGTAAAACGATTGGTTTTATCTGTGACCGTATGTTGGTTTTATCATAGGGACAGGGGGCTTTGGCAACCGGCATGCGGACCTCCCTGGCCAGCTTCTCTACCCGGGCTTCGCGCACCTCGCACATCGGGCGTATCACATGGAGTTTCCCCTCAAAAAACTCCTGCACCGGCTGCATAGATTCGAATTTGGCCCGAAAACAGAGGTTGATGAGCGTGGTTTCTACAATATCATCCAGGTGATGGCCCATGGCAATGAGTTCTATCTCGTGCTCCCGGGCGTACTCGAACAGGATTCTTCGGCGGTTGCGGGAACAGAGATAACAGTTGAACTCCCCCTTGAAGGTGGAGGAGAACATATGTGCCCGTGTGGTTTCGAAGGGAATGCGCAATACCCTGAAAAACTCCTTCAGCTCGGCCATTTTGTCATCCGGAAGGGGATATTCGGCCCAGTCTATGTGCAGCGCTTTCAGCTCGTAATCTATCGGCAGCCAGCGTTTACGCAGGGCCAGGGCCAGACTGAGGGCAAGGGAATCCTTTCCCCCGGATACCGAGATCAGAACCGAGTCGTTTTCCCGAATCATTGAGTGGTGGTTGATTCCCCGGCCGGTGTGCTTTACGAAGCGGCGAATCCAGGGTGGAATTCTGCCCTCCATCAAATCGGATACTTCTATCATAGCAGACTGATCTGAGACTCCTTCACCCGGGAGCTGAGTTCCGCCGGCAGGTAGATTCTCACCTTGCGCAGCGAATCGGTAAAACCCTTTACCACCGGTCCGCTGAATACCGAGCCGGATTCGGTGAAGGGAACGAACTGATCCTGCTGATAGATCGGCAGATCGACCTCGAAGGAAATCGGTTCGGGGATGTCGATCAGTACCTCGTAGGGCTGCACGGTCCGGTGAACCTGCCTGCTGAGCTGCGCGGCAATTTTCTCCTGTACCGAGTTGCGCTGCTGCAGATCGGTGAGATTTGTATGCACACTGTTCTGCGGGTCGAAGGACTGTTCGTAGGCGGTTTTGTAGAGCTGCCGGTGCATTACCTGCTCGATCAGCTGAAAGGGAGCATACGCGTCGGCCGGGAAAGTGCGGAAGAACTCCTCGTCGTCCAGCCAGTACAGATCCTGACTGGTGATTTTTTTTGAAACCATTCCCGAGTAGACGGCCTGTTTGATCATGGCGGTGGCAATTCTTACCGCGCGGTGCCAGTACACCGTACGGTACATCTGATACTTAGAAAAGAGTACATTCTCCACTGCCGTTACCCCGTCCGACTCCAGAGCCACGCCCTGACTCGGATGCGGTAGCATCTTGTGCAGAACGAACTGCGTATCCTGCATACCGTAAGGCACGCCGCAGAAAAAAGCGTCCCGGTTCAGATAATCCAGCTTGTCAGGGTCAAGGACTCCGGACAGCAGTCTGCGGTAGAAGGGTACTTCAGTGTCCTCGGGAAGCTGCATGTGTTCATCGACGATAGCCGCCACCAACTCCGGGCTGCAGCCGACCCACTCACGCAGTG
>JAASTM010000324.1 GCA_021767325.1 Spirochaetales bacterium | reverse complement strand
TCTTCGCGGGCTGTCTTTAACTTTTCACCAATTGATTCCATACGCTAGTTTTCCGGTTCAAATAGAAAGTTGTCGATCTGATACGCCGACGGCGGCTCCTCGAAACGAAATCGAGTATTGGGAAGATCCTGATTCACCTGGATATTCACGAAATCGAATTGGAAGGTCTCATAATCATCGGTAATACCAACCATTCGCCGTATCATCATATTTTTATTCACCGACATTTCTATCTGCCGAAAGCCCTCGCCGGGTGTCCGCCAGGCGAGCTTGAGCTTACGCACCATTTCGTCCGAGCCCTCTTCGATGGGCACCGGTTCCGGTCCGTCGAGAAAAGCGACGCTGTAGTTCTGCTTCAACAGCTCGAGCCCCTGCTCACTTACCATGGTTTCAAGGGAAGCCTGGGAGTGGCGGGTTATCTCCTGCCGCATGAGCACGTGGTGCATGGGCAAATACAGCATCATCTGAATACCGTCCACGACCAGCACCTGGTCCTCCGGCTTAGTAAAATTAATTCTGAGAAGATTCGGGGTTTTATAAAAGATCTTGCCTTCCAGGACTTCCTCACCTTTGGTGATGGTAATTTCGGCCTGATAGTCTTCAATAGTACCGTAATGCTCCGACACGGCATTAAAATACTGTTCGGCGGTGAGAATATCCTGGGCAACCAGTGACGTCGGCATTATCGTCGCCAACAAGACGAGTGCGTACAAGTAAATAGTTCTCTTTTTCATCTGTTTCATCATACTCACAGTGGGGTATTTGTCAAGGACGGCAGATGCCCCCCGGCGAGCACTTTACTGTCCGTTTGAAAGCTCTACATACTGCAGAGCCAGATATTTGAGCCCGTTTTCGGAGAGTTTAAGGGACTCATCACATACCGGGCAGATAAAGCGCTGATTTTTCATGTGCGCCGCTGCGCATTGTACACAGTAAACCCGTCCGCAGCTCGGACATTTGCCGGCCGGCATCTCTCCGGGCGGCTCGCCGTACAGACGAACCTGTTTTTGCACGGGGATATCCCGGGGAACCCGCCACTCGCGGCCGCACTCGGCGCATTCGAAGCGCTCCTCGGTAATGTCGAGGATACGGTCGATCAGCGCCTGGGCATCTTTCCGTAATTCTCCAGCCAGCAGCTGTTCCGCCTCGCTGCGGGCCGTCTGCATATCTCCCGCGTGCATAGCACTTTGGGCATGCAGGAGTCGCAGCACCTCCGATTCGGGATCGAGCTCGAGGCCGGCCTGGCCGGCCGCCGCCGCTCGCTGGTATTCACCCTTCTCCATAGCAATCTTAGTGATGAGCTCATAGGCTCTGGGGGTCGGATGGCTCTCCAGCAGCACGGACAGCTGCTCTTCGGCGCCGTTAATAAAGCCCCCGTCCCACAGGGCCGCCGCCAGGTTCTCCCTGAACACCGGTTCCTCCGGCTGCAGCTGAACCGCCGTACGGTACTCTTCGGTGGCCGCATCCAGGCGCCCGCTCTCGGCGTACAAATTGCCCCGCTGATTTCTGGTCGGCCCGTCCTCCCGCTGCAGCACTGCCAGGGCTGCCTCCAGGCCTTCGGCCGCATACAACACAGCCGAATAGTTGATTGCCACTTCGCTCTGGTCGGGCAGCTGTGCAAACGCCCGCTCCAGCAGACTGCGGGCGGCCGGATAATCTCCCCGCTCCATCTCGATTAAACCGGCCAGATTGTGCACCCAGCCGTCATTCGGCTGCAGCTCCCGCGCCCGCTCCAGGGCAGTCAGAGCATTCTGCGGATCGGCTCCCATCAGGTACTCACACTCGGCCCGCTTCAGCCAGTACAGGTAGAATTCGGGATTCTTTTCAATCGCGGTTTCAAAGCAGCCCACAGCCTCCGCATGCTCGCCGCGCTGCATGTGAATCAATCCCTCCAGAAAATCGATCTCGCTCTCCGCCTGGCCACGCTCTATCAGCCGACGAAAAATCTCCTCTGCTGCCGGGATGTCCCCCTCCTGGAAGAGGAGTTTGCCCCGCACCGTCTCGGCTACCGGGTTTTCAGGATCTATTCGCTTTATCTGCTCGAAAATAAAGGGAAGCTCCTCGAAGGCCTCCTGCCGGAAGAAAAGCCGCGCCGCCTCGGCATAGAAGGATGCCGCTCGTTCGGTCTCTCCGCTGCGGTCCAGCGCCCGGGCGGCATTCAGCTGAAAAATCGGCAGTTCGCCGTTCAGCTCCACCGCTTTGAGGTATTTCTCCGCAGCCGCCTGCCAGCGCCCCAGGGAATACTCGGCGTTCCCGTACAGATTCCACAGCGGGGCATTCTCGTCAAACCGCTCGATAATGGCTTCGACATAACTGCGGGTGTCGAGAAACCGGTTCTGCAGATAGAGGATGTTGGCCTTTTCCAACTGCGCTTCGGCGTGGTTCGGCTCCCTTTGCAGGCATGACTCAACCTGGGTCAGGGCCTCCGGATACATACCCAAATTCAGATAGGTTTCGGCCAGCAGAAATTGTCCCTCTACATCGGGCTCCTGTGTGTGGAAGGCCCGCTTGAGTTGGACCAGCGCAGCGGTGAACTGTCCGCGGCCGTAGAGCCGTTCGGCCAGCCGTACCCGCCGCTGCGGGTCTACCGGCATCACCTTGGTCCAACGATAGTACCACACCTCCACTTCGACCGGACGGGCCTCCAGCATCATTCGCTCCAGAGCGAAATCGGCCTGTTCCTTTTCACCGTAGTTCTGCCCGGCAAATGCCAAGGTTCCGGTATCGAAAGACTCATCGTCTATTTCGGCGATCCACTGTTTATCGAGATAGAATGAAAACGAGTTGTTGTGGGCGATTATACGGAAGTTGAAGGAGTCTTTGTCTTCCGGCAGCGGTACCTCCAGCCAGGGAATCAGCGGTGTCGGATTCCCGTTGAAGACTACATCGAAACGGAAGAAACCCCGGTTGGAAACCAGAGCGTAGTAGTAATTCTCGTCATTTATATAGCGAAACAGGAAGCCGGCGGCCGAATGAGCGTTGCCCGGATCAATCCGCAGGTCGGCGGCCGCCACAAAATTATGATACCTGTAGGGTGAGAACAGAGCCCAGGCAAACAGATTGCTGCGCTTCAAATGCAGGCGAAAGGCTCCGTGGGAGCGCCGGGCACTGAATGCTTCGGTCTGCTCCTCGGTAAAGCGCTTCTTTTTCAACACTGAAAAGTTGGATTGCCACTTCTCCTCGAGGAGGTCTCCCTCTTCTGGTTTCTTTCTCGAAAGTCGGCTCAATATTCGGCGTATCATATGCACCGGTAAGTATACGCACCAATACGCTTTACGTCCACCATCCCTTGTGTCATACGCGCTGCTGGTGTACATTATTGACTATGAACCGGATAAAGAGCGATGAATCGCGAACCCGAAGTATATTCCTCATCATGGGCATCTTCATTCTGACAATCGCACTCTATCAGAACATAATTCTCGACCTGCCTTATTTTTACGCTCTTTTCTCTCTCGGCATGTTCGTGATTCTGCTTGCGCTCTACAATGCCATCGCCGCGACCAGCCTGTTCGCCAACTGGCGGGGGCGCGACATTATCATTTTTTCATTAATTCTGTTGGTCAGCTGTGTGGTAATCGACCACCTGGGGATGTACCTGGGATACTGGGAGTATCCGCACTACGACAGCAGCGACGATCCGCGCAAGTATCTGCTTGAATGGGCAGTAGCACTCTTATACCATATGGTGAGCCTGCTGATCGGCATCGAACTCTTCCAGAAGGCCCGCATGCACCAGACCAGCGCCTTCTTTTTGAGCATGCTGATCGTAGTGACGCCGGTGGGATTTCTCACCGAAGCGCTCAATCTGAACGTGTATTCGTGGCGGGTACTCAGCATGCCCTTTACCAACTACAAAATCGGTGATTACTTCGTCGTCTTTCAGACCATCGGATACTGGCTGATGGCTCTGATTCCCTACGCTCTGTATTTACTGGTCGATTATATTGTCAAAAAAAGGCGACTCTCACATAAATTTGATTCCATTAAAAAGGCGGGTACCTATCATGCAGTCGAATAAAGTAAAAGTATTGTCGGTGGGCGGGTCAATCATTGCTCCGGAGGGGGTCGAT
>JAASTM010000323.1 GCA_021767325.1 Spirochaetales bacterium | reverse complement strand
TCGAGCTTCTCCGGGGCCGATATTCCTACCAGTTGAGTAGCCGGTGCAAAGAACTGTTTTACATTCATCAATCCTAAATAATCGAACCACAGCAAACCGCCGACCAGCAGTACAAGTATGAGGAGAAGCAACATAAGGATTCTGGAAAAAAGTTTCATCCCTTCGGCCACAACAGCCTCCCAAGAATAGTTTGTCTAGTTCTCATCCGGCATCCTCCAGCTCACGGGCATATCGGGCTGAACTGATTTCGTCGAGGGCCTTCTGCTCCTGTTTCTGCTCATGCTTGTAGTAAGCCTGCTGCTGACGAACTTTCAGTTTGTCCAGGATCTTACGCTTTTTCGAAGCCTCCAGAAACTTTTCCTGCAGCTTCTGTCGTTCGGCCTCCGCCTTCTCCAACTCTGCCCTCAATTCGACGATTTCCTGGTCCATTCGGTGGGTATAGTTTTCGGCATACAGGAACATACGCATATCCCCCGAATCCAGATGCCGCTTCTCAAATATTTCTCTACGGCTGGCCTTGCGCGACTCGATCTCCCGGTTGAGGGCGTTGCAGCGACCGGTTGCCTGCCCCAATTTCAGTTCCCACTGTTGCTCGTCATATTTCCTGAGTTCTAAAATTTTTTCTAAATTAAACTGAAACTTCCGCATCTACTTCCTCCGGTAAAGGCACTTCGATTCCTGCGATCCGGGCCATACGCTGAATCGTATCCCGTAAACGGGCTTTCTCCTCGATCTCCTGTCCGAGAAAGTCCCAGATATCATCGATCTTCTCGATCGCCTCGTCGATCTCGCTATTACTACCTTCGGCATATGCGCCGACATTTATGAGATCTTCAGAGTCAGTATAGGTAGCCAGGAGCCGGCGAATTCGTCCGGCAGCATTCTGCTCTTCCTGTTGGGTGACTTTTCGCCCCAGCCTCGACAGCGAGGCCAGTACATCGATGGCCGGATAGTGATACGCCTGCGCCAGTTTACGACTCAGGACAATATGACCGTCCAGAATTCCACGCACCGTGTCGGAGACCGGTTCGTCCATATCATCACCTTCTACCAGGATGGTGTAAAAACCGGTAATAGTTCCCTTCTCGGAGTTACCGCAGCGCTCCAGCAGTTTCGGCAGGATCGAAAACACAGACGGGGTATAACCGCGGGTAGCCGGCGGTTCACCTAAGGTCAGACCGATCTCCCGCTGCGCCCGGGCAAAGCGGGTAATCGAATCGAACAGGAGCATCACGTCCTGCCCCTGGTCGCGGAAATACTCGGCGATGGCGGTTGCCACAAAGGCGCCGCGCACACGGGCCAGGGGGCTGGTGTCGCTGGTAGATACCACCAAAATTGACCGTTTGAGTCCTTCCTCCCCCAGGTCCTGTTCGATGAACTCGCGCACCTCACGGCCACGTTCGCCTATCAGCGCAATTACATTCACATCGGCAGCGGTGTTGCGGGCAATCATTCCCAGCAGGGTCGATTTACCTACACCGCTTCCGGAGAAAATGCCAATACGCTGGCCTTTACCCACCGGGGTCATCGCATCAATCGAGCGGACACCGGTCACCATTCTATCGTCGATAGTCTTGCGAAACAGCACATTCGGCGGGGTATTACTGGTAGAGGCCCCGACAGCCGAACCGATCGAGCCCTTCCCGTCGATCGGCTTGCCCATAGCGTTGAGGACTCTGCCTTTCAGCTGATCCGATACCGGAACGGTCAGCGGTTCGCCCATGGCAATTACCTGACAGCCGGGTTCGATCCCTTCCATCTGGTCAAAGGCCATCAGCTGGACGCTGGTATCATTAAAGCCGATTACTTCGGCCCCTACTGTACGCTTTTCATCCGGAAGAACTATTTGACAACTCTCGCCGACAACAACCTGCGGTCCGTGACTTTCGATCAGGAGACCCTTTACGCGGCGGACAGTCCCGGTGTACTTGATGGGATCCATCTGTTCAATCATCTCGCTATACTTTTCAAACATATTCCCCTCCCAAGGTATGTTCGTCCCTTTCGCCCCCGTTACTCTCCTTTAGATCGAATCGGTGCAAGTTCTATTATCTTCTCTTCTATCTCCTGCAGCTGTGAAGAAATGCGGGCATCGATCTCGCCGAAATCGGTTTCGATGATGCATCCGCCCTTATCGACGGTGGAATCTTCCACAACTGTTACCGACTGAACATTATCAACCATGCGCATGAAGTCCTTCACATGGTCGGTAGTCAGCTCCACGTCTTCCAAATTCACCTTTATCAGTACCTCGCCGCGGCTCTTGAGCTTGCGCAAGGCCTGAATCACGTTGTTGATAACCACGTTTTTCTGGTTTTCGGAAATAACCTTCACCACTTTTTTGGTGATCATCAGGACCAGATTGATGAGTTGGGTTTCCGACTCTTCGATTATCTCCGCCCGCTTTTCGAGGGTCCGGTCGATGATGTGGTGCAGCTGCTCTACCAGCCGCTCCACCTCCGGCTGTCCGGAGTTATACCCCTCTTCGTGGCCTGCATTGAAACCCTCATTGTACGCATCGTCCCGGATCTTCGAGACTTCATTTTCGGCATCCCGGCGCATCTGTTCGGCTTCTTGCTGAGCCTCCCGTTTTACTCGTTCGGCTTCCTGCTCGGCCTCCTGCTTTTCACGGCGCGAATCCTCTGTCTTTTTCTGAACCTCTTCAAAGGCGCGCTGTTCGGCCTCTTTTATGATGCGGTCGGCCTCGGCTTTCGCCTCGTCGATCATCTGCTGTTTTTCGTTCTCCCAGTTGCGCTTGAAGGCCTCGGCCTCGCGCTTCAAATCGTCGGCAGTGGGGCCGGTATACTCCTCGACGGATTCAATCGAGACTTCCTCCGCCTCTTCTTCGAATGGAGTCTCCAGTTCGACCCACTTTCCGGTTTGAGTAACCTCCTGGGCACGAAACACATTTTTAGCCATAGGCGACCTCCCCTATATCACACACCGCTATATTACCATCTCGTCTTCGCCGCCGCGGGCAACCACGATTTCGCCCTGCTCTTCGAGCTTGCGTATCGAGGCGACGATCTTCTGCTGCACCTCTTCTACGTCCTTCAGGCGGATCGGTCCCATGTACTCCATCTCTTCCTTCAACAGTGCAGCGGCACGCTTCGACATGTTGCGGAATATTTTGTCCTGTACTTCGGCCTCTACACCGCGCAGGGCCTTGGCCAGATCGTTCGTATCGACTTCGCGCAGCACCTTCTGAATGGCCTGATTGTCGAGCAGCACGATATCCTCGAATACGAACATGCGCTTCTTGATCTCTTCGGCCAGTTCGGCGTCTTCCTCTTCCAGCGATTCGATAATAGTTTTCTCCGTCGTTCTGTCGACCAGGTTGAGGATTTCGACAATGTTCTCCACACCACCGGCTGCGGTAAAGTCTTCGTTGGAAAGGGTCGAGAGCTTCTTCTCGAGTACCCGCTCGACCTCCCGCAGAACCTCCGGACTGGTGCGGTCCATGGTTGCAATGCGTTTGGCTACGTCCGATTGAACCTCATGCGGCAGACTGCTCAGGATATTTGATGCCTTTTGCGGCTCCAGATACGCCAGAATCAGGGCGATGGTCTGGGGGTGCTCCTGCTGAATAAAGTTCAGCAGGTGGGCCGGATCGGTGCGGCGTACGAAGTCGAAGGGCCGAACCTGCAGGCTGCTGGTCAGGCGGTTGATAATGTCGACCGCCTTCTGGCTGCCCAGTGACTTCTCCAACAACTCGCGGGCATAATCTATGCCCCCCGAGGTGATGAAGTCCTGGGCCATCATCAGCTCTTTGAACTCCTGCAGTACTTTGTCGCGATCTTCCGACTCCACGTTGTCGAGCCGGGCTATTTCGAAAGTGAGGGTTTCGATCTCATCCTCACGCAGGTGTTTGAATATCTCGGATGAAATTTCCGAACCGAGAGTCACTAAAAAGATGGCGGCCTTCTGGCGACCGTTTAACTCCCGTTTACCGCCGCGTTTCTGAGACGTTCCGGCAGCGGCCCCTTTCTGCTGTCCAGCTGCTTTTGCCATAACCTACTCCTCCGCCAGCCAGGTTCTGATGAGCTGAGCAACATCCTCGGGATGCTCCCTGGCCATATT
>JAASTM010000322.1 GCA_021767325.1 Spirochaetales bacterium | reverse complement strand
GCCCTGAAGCGGAAAACCATCGGCTTGGCGGGAATGCTGGTTCTGCCGGACTGGTACATAGGGAAGAATACCAGCGATCAGGTACTGATCACATCTCCGGCAGAACCCGGACCGCAGCACAGCCGGGAATCCATCGAACAAGCGGCGGTCCACGAGTTCGTACATATACTCACCGACCGACACAATAAGGCCATGGGATACTGGCTGAAAGAGGGCTTCGCCCTCTACCTGGCTGAACAGCGCCCGTCCGCCGAGTCGATACGGGCTGCACGGGACATCACCTGGGAAGAGTATTCACAGCCGAACGCTATCCAGTTTGCAAAAGTCGGCGGTTATACCCTGGCATTCACACTAATGGAGTATCTGGAACAGGAGTACGGCTGGGGTACCGTCCTGAACCTCCTCGAACCGGGCAGCACCTTCAAAAGTGTCACCGGGAAGGAGAAACGGACTGTGTTCGAGGATTGGAAAAACTGGCTGGAATCGGTGTAATACCCGGTTCCGGCATAAGCGCACTAGAAGCAGAAAGCTATAAATAGTATCCCATGCCAAAATCTACAACTAAAGTAAGCATCTCCGAAGCCTCTTCATGACGAAGCAATTCTTTCAAAGTGCCCATTGCCTCGGTTCCCCTTGAAACCGCGAAGGGCTGTCGGTGTTACTTGGTTACATGGAATTGCACTGTAGCTGCCGGCAAACTCTTAACACATGTTAAGCAAAACTTTCGATGTCGAAAGTTTTTGCCGTTTTGACTACACACTTTATTCAGGAAACTCTACCTCGGCAGGTGTTTTCAGGGGCTGGAGATAGTTAGATCGTTCGGGGCTATTACTTCAAAATGATTTAGATTGTAAGTATATATTCTTGAACAGGATGACTTTTTAGCTGCCTCTAGGTGTAGTGCATCGTAGATGATTCCGCTCGTGAGTCCTTTTGCCGATACATTCTCCAATGCATGCATATATTCCACTGTTTTTAGTTCTATGACTTCGAGCCGAGCACGCACGCTCTCTTCAATAAGCATGCGGGCCTCGATGCTGTTTATTCGCCTGGGCAACGGCAACGCGGTGAGTACCGAATACAGTTCAGATAGAGTATGTGTAGAACAGAATCCCCGATTTTCGCCACTTGTATACCCATGGAAAACGGCAAATGAACTTTGGTGATTCGAGAGTTGATCAACGAGCGCCGGAACTATCACTGAGGTATCGAAATATACTCTCACTCTTTCGACCCTTCGGCTACACTATCGCGTGTAAGCTCGAGAGCGCGGCTGTCCCTCTGACGATTTATGAAATCTGCTGTGTCAAGTGTGACTATCTCAGAGCCGTGGTGCACGAATATGCCCTTTTTTCGGATGATGGATGGCTCTGTATCACATATCTTAAGAGAAATTCCATCCGCCTCGCTCTCGATCTGCAGTTCAGTACCAGGCTGCAAGTGGTAGCGCTCCCTGATGGATTTCGGAATAACAATTCTACCCGCCTTGTCTATGGTAATCTTCATGGTATAATGGTATTCCTGCTACCATAGTATGTCAAGAGAAGAGCTGATTGCTATTTCCGGCAAAGGGCGGACACTGTGCCGCCCGCGCAATTGCCGGTTGAGCGTGCAGTTTCACTCCTGGCCATCACCCCTTCACCGCACCGGCGGTGGTCAGGCTGTTCTGGACCTGCTTGCTGATGATTGAATATATTATGATTGTCGGAATGGTGCCGATGACCAGGCCAGCCCCGATGGGGCCCCACTGGGTGGCGTACTGGCCGACCATAGACTGCAGTCCGACGGTCAGGGTTCGCATCTGCTGTTTGCTGATGAAGGTTATGGCGAACATCAGCTCGTTCCAGGAGCCCAGAAAGGTGAATATGGCTACAGTGGCCATGGCCGGCTTTACTATCGGCATGATGATCAGGAAGAAACTGCGGTACACCGAGGCACCGTCAATAAAGGCCGACTCTTCCATTGCCAGGGGAATATTCTTCATGAAACCGACCAGTATGAAAATTGCAATCGGCAGTCCGAAACCCACATACGGCAGGACCAGGCACCAGTAGGTGTTCAGAAGATTGATTTTGCTGAAGATCAAAAACAGCGGCAAAAGGGTGGCATGCAGGGGTATCATCATGCCCAGCAGGAACAGGACCATAACGGGCCGGCTGAGTTTCCATCGCATCCGGGCAATGCCGTAGGCCGCCATACAGGCGGTGAACAGGGTTATGAGTATGGTAATTGCGGTGACCACCACACTGTTAAACAGGTAGAGTCCGACCTTGCCGCCGAAAAAGGCGTCCTGGTAGTTCATCCATAACCAGCTCTCCGGCAGGCCGGCAATATTTCCACCGAAAATTTCCGAGTTCGATTTGAAGGAAAACAACACCAGCCATAAAAATGGATACACCTGGATAACGGCGAATGCCACTAAAAGTAAAAGCATCAGGTTTTTCTTCCATTGAAATGGCCGCCGAAGGCCCGCAGAAGCGTAACTACTAACTATCATAGCTTAATCTCCCAAAAATATAGCGGATAACCAGAGTGAGCACCAGGCACTCCAGGATGATGAAGATGGCCATGGCACTTCCCGATCCGTAGTTGACTCTGTGAAAAAGGGTGTTGAACATAACGGTTGTCGGCACTTCGGTTGCGTGCAGCGGTCCGCCACCGGTGATAACATAAATCAGGTCAAAGGTCTTCAAAGAACCGATCACGGCCAGAATCACACAAATCTCGATGATAGAAACGATGTATGGCACCACAATATTGAAAGTGATCCGCGAATGTGAAGCGCCGTCGATTCTGGCCGCTTCGATCAGCTCCTGCGGAACGGTTTTTATCCCCGCGTAAAACAGGAGAATGTGGTACCCCACATACTGCCATAGCAGGGGAACAAACACTGCCCCGAGGGCGATATCTTTGTTTCCGAGCCACTCCTGCTTCCAGGTGCCGCGACCGATGGCCTCGAGGAATTGATTCAGGAGCCCGTATTGAGGATTGTAAATTTTCAGCCACATCTGACCGATGACCACAGTCGAGACGATAACCGGGATAAAATAGACCGTTCTGAAGAAACCCTCTCCCGCGGTTCCCCCCGCCAGTATTCTGGCAAACAGAAAGGCTAAGGGAAGCTGAATAAACACCGACAGCCCGGCCAGCAGCAGAGAGTTTCCGATGGAGCCGTAAAAAATATTTCTTGTACCGAAAAACAGGTCTTTATAATTTTCCAAGCCGATAAACACACCTTTCCCGATTCCGTCCCATTCCAGCGAGCTGTAATACGCCGAAATAAAGATAGGTGCTATCACGATGAACAGGAAAATCAGCGAAGCAGGCAGCATAAAGAACAGAATCGTTTTCTTATTGGATAAAACGCTATTCATAATCACTCCATTTATTGCGGCTGCCCGGGCGAAGGGGCAGCCAAAAGCATTGCAATGCCTACTCGTTGATATCCTGCATCAGAGCTGCAAATTCCTCCGCACTGAGTTCCTCCCCAAAAATCGAGGCAACATAGTTCTTATGATCATCCGCATCCGCGCCGGAGAGAAAGGTGTCCCAGGCCAGTACATATCCAGTTGAGTTACCGATCTGTGATTTTATCTGATCAATAACGGGATTGGTTTTTTCGCTGACTACATCGTCCGTGTTCCAGGTGGGAAGTCCCTCGCCGGCCGCCGCCAGATTCCTGGCAACCTGTTCCATCAGATACTTCGCCACGGTTGCGGCAGCCTCTTTGTGTTTTGAATTGGCCGATACACACAGCCCGTCGATCGAACCGCCGAGGTACTGCGTTTCATCGCCTTTTCCGTTGGGGATGACCGGGAACCGTGCAACCACGGTGTTTTCCGCTATATCGCTGTCATGACCGGCGATGTCTCCGGCAAACCAATTGCCCATGTAATACATGGCCGCCTGGCCTTCCAGGTATAAAGCACCGCTCTCGTTGTAGTCCAGACCGAGCGCCCCGTCCACAAATGCATCGGCTTCAACCAGATCAGCCAGCAGCTGCGCTGATTTAACGAATTCCGGCGTATCGAAGGAGGCTTCTCCGGCCAGGGCTGCGTTACAGGTTTCGGCTCCGGCAGTCCT
>JAASTM010000321.1 GCA_021767325.1 Spirochaetales bacterium | reverse complement strand
CTGGAAGTCTCTTTTGAACGCTTCTCCTCATACTCCTCGCTGCATTTAGTGGCACAGCGGGTAAAAATACACCCCAGCCATGCCGGCCGCCTCACTCTCTACACCGGCGTCGACGGACAGGTCTGGAGCCTGAACGGTGACCACTTCAGTGAATGTAAGCCCTTTGAATCGGACGGGGTTATCGGTTTTCACTGCAGCACCACCGAAAAAGGGCTGCCGATAGTGGTCGCTCAGGGTATTCGCGTCTACGGCGCCTCACCAAAACAGCTCGTGAAGGAATACAGCACAGACCAGCAGAAACCGCGTTTATTGCGGCAGCTGGAGTTCGAGCTGCAAGCCGGCGAGGAGATCGTAATCGAACAGATGATGACGGTATTTTCGGGAAACGACACAGAAGATCCATATGGGGCCGCCAAAGAGCTGGCCCTGACCTCGGTAGAAAACGGCTTCGACCGTGAAGCTGGACAGAGCGCCCGGGTATGGGATTCTCTCTGGAACCGGTACTCCATAAAAGTTGACAGCAGCGACGATACGCAGCCGCTGCTGAACTACAACTTGTACCACAATATAATCGCCACCCCGGCGCATACCGACCACCTGCCTATCGGTGCGCGGGGGCTCTCCTGCCAGGCCTACCAGGGGGCGGCTTTTTGGGATCAGGAGATATTCAACCTGCCGATGTACCTGTACACCTACCCGGAAGTAGCAAAAAATCTTCTGATCTACCGTTACAAGACCCTGGACGGGGCCCGGCGAAAAGCCGAGCGACTGGGATACGACGGGGCTTATTATGCCTGGATCAGCGGCGACACCGGGGATGAACTCTGCCCGGACTATTTTTTCAAAGATGTGCTCACCGGCCGCAAGATCAGAAATCATTTCAACGACTGGCAGATCCATATTTCTCCGGATATCTCATACACAATCTGGCAGTATTACCGGGCTACCGGAGACTGGGATTTTATCACGGAGTACGGCGCCGAGATGTTATTTGAAATTGCCAATTTTCTGGTTTCGCATGCGTACTTCAAGAAGGACAAAAACCGCTATGAGATAATTCGAGTACTCGGCCCGGACGAATACCATGAGAACGCCGACAACAATGCCTTTACCAATCTGCAGGCCAAGTGGGCTATAGGTGCAGCCCTTGATGTATTCGACCGAATGTCGCAAGATTGCCCGGAACAGCTGGAGCAGATCGGCCGGCGCTCACGTCTTGACGCTGCCCGAATTGAACTGTGGCGCGAAATGCATGCGCTGATGTACGTTCCCTTGCCGGAAGCCGACAGCAGACTCATCGAACAGTTCGACGGCTATTTCGGCCTCGAAGACATCACCCCCGACGCACTGGCCGAGCGGCTGAAAGACCCGAACGAATACTGGGGCTGGCCTACCGGCATAGCCTACGAAACCCAGGTTATCAAGCAGGCCGATGTTGTTCAGCTGTTCTGCCTGCATCCGGAATTGTATGACACGGATACGATGCGGGCGAATTACAGTTACTATGAGAAGCGCACCCATCACCGCTCTTCCTTGAGCCCGGCAGTGCACTCAATTGTCGCCGCTCGCATAGGCTTCTATGATCAGGCCTATCACTACTTTCAAAAATCCCTGACCATCGACCTGTACTCCACTAATCCGCCGGCCAGCGGAGGAACCTTTATTGGCGGTATTCATACGGCAGCCTGCGGCATTGCCTGGCAGATGGTGGTATTCGGATTTGCCGGAATCGAGGTGGGCGAGGACGGACTGCACTGCAATCCGCACATTCCCCGGGAGTGGAACAGCGCCCAGTTCAGCCTGCACTACCGCGGTCAGAGCTGCATCTTCACTATAACCCCGGATTCAGTCAAAGTGGATGCAGCCCTGTCCAACGTTGATCCCTTGAAAATCAGGATCCTGGGTACAGACTACAGCATCGAGGCGGGACAGTCGGTTACCCACTCTTAGCTCGGTCGTAAAAAACTTCTCTCAATTTTTTCAGGGTGAGTTCCTCGGTGGAGCTGCATTTCCAGTCGGCGTTCATCAGGTAGTCGCCGACGGCCACCGAAAAAATCCCAGCTCCGTTGATGGCATCCACCCCGGCCTGGGCATCCTCCACTCCGATACAGTTGCGGGTGGGAACCTGCAGCATTTCGGCGGCCATGAAGAACTGTTCCGGGTCGGGCTTGCCCTTCTGCAGCTTGCCCGGATCGGTCATCACATCGAAGAGGTGCTCTACCTCCAGCTGCTGAATGATGGTACCTGCATTGCGGCTGGCCGAGGCCAGCGCAGTTTTGATGCCGGCGGCCTTCATCTCATTCAGCAGTTTGTCGATGCCCGGCAGCAGGTCGTCCGGGGTTATCTGCGTAATCAACTCTTTATAGTACTCGTTCTTCCGGGTGGCCAGATGAAGCTTTTCCTCCTCGCTGAACTCCCGCTCCGGTACCCGCGAGAGCAGAAGTTCTAGGCTCTTCATACGGCTCACTCCGCGCAGGTTGTGGTTGAACTCACGGTCAAAGGGAATATCCAGCTCATCGCAGAGCTGCTTCCAGGCCTGAAAATGGTACTCCGCCGAATCGGTAATTACACCATCCAGATCGAAAATGACCGCCTCCAGGTCGGGCCGGTTCGAGAAAACCAGCGGAGAGCCGGCATATACGGTGTGGGCTTTACCTTCGTGATACAGATCCAACGACTCACCCTCCTTCAAGGTGTAGGCAACCTCGTTGTGCGTAATCGCCACCTCCAGCAGCCGGCCGCGGACATTGAGGTTAAAGGTCAACCGGTTCCACTGTGCCGGCAGATGCGGGGTAAAGTAAAGCTCGCCGTTATAATCACGCATGCCTGCAAAACCGTACACAATGCTGGTCCAGGTTCCTGCCATGGCGGCTGTATGCAAACCGTCGCGCACATTCCCGTTTACATTATCCAGATCGATTCGGGCCGTGCGGGTGAAATAGTCGTACGCCAGATCGTCATAGCCCACCTCGGCGGCAATGACACTCTGCACACAGGGCGAGAGCGATGAGTCTCCGGTGGTCAGCCGGTCGTAGTAATCGAAATCGCGCTTCTTCTCGGCCAGCGAAAAGCGGTGCCCCTGCAGGAGCAGAGCCAGCACCAGATCGGCCTGCTTCAGGATCTGATGCCGGTAGATAACCAGGGGATGATAGTGCAGCAGCAGCGGCCGCGTGTCCTCCGGAATGTTTTCGATAGGCCAGACCTTCTTGTTCAAAAAGCTGTCATCCTGCGGGTGCACCCCAAGATCCTGGTCATACGGAAGGAACATGGCTTCGGCGGCCCCGCGCCATTCATCAAGCTCCTCCTTTTTCAGGGAGGTTCGGTAGACAACCTGTTCGTAGGCCGCCGCGTCCCTCTGCTTGAGCATCTCGAGAGCTTCGAGTGCGTACTCGAGATTATCCTTGGCCATGACGTTGGTGTAGTAGTTGTTGTTGACCAGGGCAGTGTATTCATCCGGACCGGTCACCCCGTTAATGCAAAACCGACCGCCCTGATGCGGGATATATTCTCCGAGATCCGCCCACAGACGGGCGGTCTCTATGAGAATTTCCACCGCCCGCGACAGGAACTCATCATTTCCGCTTATCTGCAGATACTTTTTGATCCCGTAGGCTATGTCGGCATCGATATGATATTGAGCGGTTCCGGCCGGATAGTATGATGAGGCCTCGTGTCCATTTATCGTCCGCCATGGAAACAGAGCCCCCCTCTGACTCAGCTCCCTCGCGCGGGAGCGGGCAGTCTGCAGAATACTGTATCTGTACTCCAGGAGCGACTTGGCAATCTCAGGTTGGGTGTAAGTGAATAACGGCAGAACATATATTTCGGTATCCCAAAAGAAGTGCCCCTCATAACCTTCGCCGGTGAGGCCTTTGGCGGGAATACTGGTAGTTCCGTTGCGGCCGACCGACTGCAGCAGATGGAAGAGATTGAAGCGGATCCCCTGCTGCAGGGCCACATCCCCGTCGATTATCACATCGGAGTGCTTCCAAAAATTGCTCAGGTAATCGAATTGCTCCTTTGCCAGCACATCGAAACCGTCGCTGCGCGCCTTTTCGAGCTCCTGCCGCATAATTTGGATATTG
>JAASTM010000320.1 GCA_021767325.1 Spirochaetales bacterium | reverse complement strand
TCCCGCTGCAGTTTTTTGTTGATGTAGTAGTCGTACGCCACCCTATACAGCAGATCCATATCTATCACGGTTACACCCCTTAGCCTTTCACCGAGCCGCTGGTCAGTCCGGCGATGAAGTATCGTTGCATCAGCATAAACATTACCAAGGGTGGCAACATCGATACAATGGATCCGGCAAACAAGGGTCCCCAGCGGGTCTGATACTCGCCGACGAATACCGACAAGAAAGCCGGAATGTTCTGGATCTCATCAGAGACCAGAATCGACATGGCATACATCAGCTCGGCCCAGGAGAAAAGAAAGGTATAAATGCCGACCGCAGCGATTCCCGGCAGGGTAACCGGCAGAATTACCCGGATGAACGCCTGCCGCAGGCTGCAGCCGTCTATAACCGCCGCCTCCTCCAGGGCTTTCGGTACGGAGATAAAGAAGCTCCGCAGAAACACAATCGTAATCGGCGTGGTGAACGGCAGATATGCCAGTATCAAGCCCAGATGGGTATCCAGCAGGCTCACCGCATGCAGAATCTTGAAGATCGGCAGCAGCAGGACGGCCATCGGAAACATCTGAAACAACAGTGCCGATGCCAACAGACTGCCGCGTCCGCGGAAATTATACCGCGAGAATGCATAGGCCGGAAACAGACCGATCATTACAGACAGCAGCATGGTACCGCCCGATACGATGATGCTGTTTACAAAGTGCTTGAAAAAGCCCATATCCCCGATTTCGACGAAATGTTCGAACGTTATTTCATGTGGGTAATACGTTATAGGGTATCCGTATATCTCGGGATATGTTTTTAAGGCCGTTATAATCAGCCACAGGATCGGAAAAGCCACCCCCACCGATATCAAAGCCAATAGTAAGTAAGAAACTCGTTTTACCGCTTTCTGTTTTCCGCTGCGTGTCATTCCGCTTCCTCCCGGTTGATCCAGTACATGAACATGGCGACGATTACCATAATGATGAGGAACAAGATATTACTGGCCGCCGCCGCTTCTTCGTATTCGAGAAATCGGAAACTGAGTTTATAGATGTAGGTAACCAGAGTTTCGGTCCCGTTGCCCGGACCTCCACCGGTCATAATATAAATCAGCGGAAAGTAGTTAATGGTCCAGATAATGACGAGCATCAAGGTACTCATGAAAACCGTCCGCAGCTGCGGCAAGGTTACCGACCAAAAGCGCTGCAGCATATTGGCCCCGTCAATCTCCGCTACCTCGTATAAATATTGGGGAATTCCCTTGAGCCGCGCCAGAAAGAACATCGCCGCCAAGACGAATCCCTTCCAAATATTCGCAATGATGACCGAGACCATTGCCATATCCGGCGTAGCTAACCACGGAATATAGTCATTTATCAAACCTATGTTCAATAATATATCGTTGATAACCCCGTAGAGGTCGTTGTACATCCACTTCCACATTACACCGGCTACGATGTCCAGTGTCCCCCAGGGCAGGATAATAATGAGGCTGCGGAAGAAAGTTTCACCACGGGTGATGTTGTTCAGCAAAAGGGCTATTATTAAGCCGAAGCCGATCTGACCTAGTACGCTGAAGAAGGTCCAATTGAAGGTATTCTTCAGAATAGTTGGAAAAGCTTCATCGGTCAGGACCGACTGATAATGCTTCAGAGTAAATCCTCCGTCAGCCGCCCTAAAGCTGGAAATAATGTTCGAGGAGAGCAGGATAACTACCAAAAATACTATCGCCACTACGTAGGGCAATACCATTTGATAGGCAATCCTCTCTTCTCTTTGCAGTCTCAGTTGCATAATACGTATCCTTAAAAATGCGATAATAAATCGACCCGCCGCCGGCAGCCGCCTAAGCCGCAGCCAGCGCGGCGGGCCTTTTCAGTTACAGGTTACTCGCCTGCAAGAATTTTATTTACGTTGGCAGCTGCATCCTCAATTGCCTGTTCGGGAGTCTTCTCCTCCAACAGTACAGACTGAATCATCAGCTGAATTTGCTCAGACACCTGCGGGTACTCGGGTATCGGCGGGCGATAGGTCGCGTTAGGGAATACCTTGAAGATATTCTGCCACTTCTCGTCCTGCAGCACAGGTGAATCGTCGGCTACATCCTGACGGGTCGGCATAGGTCCGCCCTTCTCTTCCAGCCAGTACATCCAGGTCTCGTAGCTGTTCAGGTAAGAGGCGAAATCCCAGGCGGCCTGCGGATTTTCGGTAGTCTGCGGAATTACGATTGCCCAACCTCCGAGTACACTGGCCGGAGCTTCACCATAGGGGTGGATCGCCAGCGAATACTCAATGTCGGGGTTCGCAGTCTCGATGAGCGGAAACGACCACGGACCGCCGATAGCCATAGCAACCCGGTTCTGGGCCATCAGGTTACGATAGTTGTCCTCATGGTAGGACACCGGCTCGGGGCTGACATTGTGCTCAAGAGCCAGATCCGTGTAGAACTGCAGTGCTTCCAGACCGGCCTCGGAGTCGAATGCAGCTTCGCTGTAGTCGTCGGTCAGCAGTTGTCCGCCGTTGGATGCCAAGAATACGATGTAAGCCAAAGTAGTGTGCTCGGTTTTGGTACCGCTGACACCATAGCCGTAGGTACGGGGACCCTGTTCGGTAATGGTGGATGCAACTTCCGCCAGCTCTTCC
This sequence comes from Spirochaetales bacterium, assembly GCA_021767325.1. The sequence continues at coordinate 1,455 of JAASTM010000320.1, read as the reverse complement.
CATGTCTCGGGAGGATCGTTCGGATCCAGTCCTGCTTCACGAAACATCTTTTGGTTATAAAGCATAAGCCGGGCATCAGTATACCACGGGAGGCCGTATCTTTCGCCCTCATATTTTACCGTCGGCCAGAGGTTGTCCCAAATCTGGTCTTCGTCTTCCCAGTCGGCAATCATGTCTTCCATCGACATCAGCCAGCCTTTCGAGGCAAAAGTGGGAACCCAGCCGCCGAGGTCGGCAAATGCAAGGTCCGGTCCGCTTCCGCCGGCCAGCGCAGTGAGAAGTTTGTCATAGTATACATCAAATCCGAACAACTGGACCTCGACAGTATTGCCGGTCTGTTCTTCGTATTTTTCCTCTACATACTTCCAGGTGTCATCAAGTTCAGCAACCTGACCACCGACCCAAATTGTAATCGTCTTGCCTTGATCAGCCGTCTCCTGTTCGCCACCGGCAAACGCCATAGAGACTACCAACAGAGCAAGCATCACTACGAGCAGTCTTTTTCGATAAGACATCATAGCTCCTCCTTTGAAAAATGGTAGTAATTTGAAATAAAGTTACATAATTAAGTTACATATGTAACTATAGACATATTATAGACCCTGATTTATTATCTGTCAAGAAAAACCTACTCCTCTTTTTATTCGGAAATATGTGGTGATTGTGTAATAACTGCGGCGATGCGCTCTACTTCATCCGTAAAATGGTTTTTTAAATTATCAAAATCAACTGCTAGTTTAGTATCCACGGCCCAGCTGTCGCCGTCTGGCGTCGTCCGCCCGCCATTCCTTCCGTCCATTCGTCCGGCAGCTGCTCGGCTGTACTCATCCCAGCGCTCGATTTTCTCAATGTCCCGCTGCGCCCCTCTGTTCTGCAGATTGATGCGCTGCTGTTCGGGTGTAATTGAAATAACCACCCCCACAGTTCGCACCGGCATTTCGCCCCCCGAATCTGCCCCTGTGTCTGCCCCGGCCCCGGTCCCGGCAGGCTGCACGTCCTTCAAGTAACGCAGCGGAAAATCGGCACTGCCCCGCTCCTTGCTGAAGGGGGCCACCGCCACACATCCGGTGCCTACCTCAAGGTTGTCGCGGACCAGCCGCATCAGCGCCTCGTACTCGCGGTCGCGCATAGAATCGCGATATTCCTGCGAATCCTTATACCCGGGCTGCTGCGCCAGATAGGGCCTCAAAAAGGGTTCGGAAAGAGTATCCAGGTCAATAAAACTCATATTCAGTCTCCGGGCCAGCCCGCGGGCAAAGGTAGACTTACCGCTGGCCGGCGGCCCGGAGACAAATACCGCCGTTGTTCGCTTCATTTCGCTCTCCTTATGGTTCCGTTCCGGCGCAATACTAACAAAAGCGCGCCGCTTATTCCATAAGCAGACCTTGAATGTACAAATCTACTAGCTAGTTGACAATTTGTACAATAATGCTATCTCACATATATGATAGACAG
>JAASTM010000319.1 GCA_021767325.1 Spirochaetales bacterium | reverse complement strand
GTGCCGTCCCCGATCAAACGCAGCTCCTCGCGCATGACCTCGTCACGCTTCAGCTGATTCATCGAGTAGTAATAGAGCTGTGAGCCTTTTTCATACACGAAGTACTTGGAGTCCGGCGACCATAGCGCATTGGGCTCTTCATATGAGATTGTAATGCGGTCCGTTATGCTCGTACGTTTTCCGGTTTCGACTTCCAGCAGAACCAGGCTGCCGTAGGCATTATCCGCGGGTTTGATAAACAGCACATGCCGCCCGTCAGGCGAACTGCCAACCTGTCTGATTTTACCGGAGTAGATCTCTTCACCGTTCGCAAATGAGGGAAAGTCCCTGACCAGTGAAAAAGCCGGGATGCTTCCCTGCTGGGGGAGTTTTGTCCTGAACACACCGAAGCGGTTCTGTATCTGCAGTTGTTTTGATTGTTCGAGGTAGGTGACCTTCTCGGGGAAAAAAGAGAGCTGGATGAGCTCTTTGTTTTCCATATCCTGAGAAAACGCCGTTTTATATGTTCCGTAGCGCGGACTTTCCGCCTCAACCGAAAAGAGCAACTGATTGTCGGATGACAGGTTCAAGCCTCCGAACACTACTTCAGCACATAACAGAAAAGGGGTAACCAATAGAAGCAGGAGAAATATCACACGTCTCATACTGGTAATTATGTCGGCATTAATCGGGCTTAAATTCACCAAAATCTATTCCGTATTCGCATCAGACTCCGCAGTTTGGAGAAAATGTTCCAATTCTTGTTCAAGCTGCTCCAATTTCTCTTCTAAATTGGCAATCCGTTCTAAAGCGTTTGTGGAGACCACTTTTTCGAGGCGCTGAAAGGAGTCTTCGATCATAACTTCAAAATCTTCAGTTGTCTCCATAGAATTCAGTATAGGTGTTCTCGGAGCTTCAATCAAGTTCGAATTCCAATCCGTCGTACGCCGGTTCCACTCCGGCCGGCAATTCGGCCCGGAGGGTCTCGTAATCTACGTCGTGGCACAGATGGGTAAGGTAGGCCCGCCGGGGGGCAATCCGCTTTATCATTGCCAGGGCCTGTTCGATACTGAAATGAGTAGGATGCGGACGGTAACGCAGGGCATCTATGACCAGCACATCCAAGTCCTGCAGCAGCCCAAAACTCTCCTCCGGAATCTCACTGCAGTCGGTCAGGTAGGCGCAACTGCCGAAACGGTACCCCAGTATGGGAAGCCGGCCGTGCAGCAGCGGCACCGGCACAATTTCCAGGCCGCAGCAGTCCACCACCGCGCTTCTCACTTCATGCAGATGGATCTGCGGTACGCCCCCTCCCTGGCCCTGATGGGAGAAAATATAGCTGAATCTGGTTTCGATCTCCCTGCGTGTGCGCGTATCGGCATATACGGTAATCGGCTTTCTGTGGCTCAAGGGGCGCAAATCGTCCAAACCGTGGATATGATCCGCATGGGCATGGGTAAAGAACACAGCATCTACCCGCGCAATTCCGGCTTCCAGGGCCTGGAGTCGAAACTCAGTGGCAGTATCGATCAGCAGGTTGCTGGCGGGGGTTTGAATCAGCAGGGAAGCCCGGCTGCGTTTGTTCTTAGGATCGGAGGAGGTACAGACCGGACACGTGCAGCCGATTACCGGCACTCCGGTCGAAGTTCCCGACCCCAGAATCCGAATCTTCAGGCTGTGTTTCATATTATAACACCGGACGGGCAAAGCCTGCATGCTCCGCCCCGAACAAGGAATCGAGATAGGCTACCCCGTGGGCGAACTCCGCATCATCCATACCCAGCAGGGATAATCTCAGAAAATTTCGCATCTGCGGAGAAAGTGAGAAATTGCCGCCCTCCGCCCAGGGGGGAGAGGGAACATTTAGCGGTAAATCGGTTCTTATCCACAGGTTGTAGCCGGTCTGCTTCCAATCGATATGTAGGAACGGATATTTGGCCAGTACTGCCATGATCCGGCGCCTGCGCTGCTGCAGCACCCCCCGGCAATACGCTATGTGCTCGTCCAGGAGCCCGGCCTGAATAAACCTGGTAAGAAATTTTTGCATAAGAGCTGTGGTGCCGATGTCGGCGGAGTACTTTTTGTAGAGCACCTTCTGATACAGCTCCTGCGGCACCGTCATGAATCCGAGGCGGATCCCCGGAGCAGTGACCTTTGACAAACTCTTTATATAAATGGTTCTCTCCGGAATCAGGTCGACGAAGCGCAGCAGCCGGTTGGGAATGAACTCCGACAGGTAATCGTCCTCGATCAGTATCAGGTCGTATTCCCGGGCGATTCCGGCTATTCGCCTGATTTTCTCCTCCGAATAGGTGATTCCGGTCGGGTTATGCACCTCCGGCATCGTATAAAAAAAACGCGCACCCTTGGCGGCTACCTCTTTGAGTACTTGCAGATCCGGCCCGTCCTCCAGCAGCGGTACGAACTTAGTAGGCTTGAACACGGAGATCGCTCCGGAGTAGGTAGGATCTTCGAAGACCATCTGTTCGGAGATCTTCAGGTTGTATAGGCTGCTGCACAGGTTGAGCCCCTGCTGGGCGCCGCTGATGATAAGACTGGTCTCCGCGGGCACCCGATAACGCTCCGAGAGCACCCGCAGCAGTTCGGAGTCTCCGCCGATGGGGCCAGCCCCGAAGAGGCCGGTCTCCTCGCGAAACAAATCCTCCATAATCTGGGCGGCCGAGTCGGTCGGAAAGAGCTCGGCCGCTATATAGGCCGAATGAAAGGGATAGATGCGGTGATTCTCAGACGTCGAGCTCTCCGGATAGCGTACGAAAGAGCCGCTGCCGACCCGGTTTTCTATAAACCCGGCCGCCTTCAACCGGTCGAAGGCCTTCTTGACGGTGAGTTTGTTGCAACCCCGCTCTGCGGCTACCTCACGGATTGAAGGAAGCCGCGTCCCGGGCAAAAAACGCCCCGATTCGATCGCTGCTTTGATGTTGTCATAAATTTCCTGGTACAGCGCCATCAGTATTCCTGTTGCTACAAGAGCTCCGCTGCCTGTTCGGCCAGCAGGCTGCGTTCGGAATGTTCGAGCACTACATGTCCGAAGTTCCTCTGTCCCTTGAAGGCCTCGACCAGGTAACTCAGGCCGTTGGAGTTGCTGTCCAGGTAGGGACTGTCGATCTGGTAGGGGTCTCCGGTCAGGACGACCTTGGTATCTTCCCCGGCCCGGCTGACGATAGTCTTTATCTCGTGGGGCGAGAGGTTTTGCGCCTCGTCAATGATGATGTAGAGGTTGGGCAGGGAGCGGCCGCGGATGTAGGTAATCGCCTCTATCTCCACCTGATTGCTGCCGACGAGCGACTCGATCGACTTGATGTTGGGCCGTTTGTGGACCGACAAAATATATTCCATGTTATCGAAGAGGGGCTGCATCCAGTGCGAGAGTTTCTCCTCCTTGGCACCGGGCAAATAACCGATATCCTTGCCCAGCGGCATAACCGGCCGGGAGACGAGCAGCCGCTTGTAGGCACTGTCGTCGAAGACCTTCTTCAGGCCGGCGGCGATCGCCAGCAGCGTCTTGCCGGTTCCGGCCTTACCCATCAAGGTAACCAGAGATACCGACTCATCCAGCAGCAGCTCGAAAGCCATCTCCTGTTGGATATTCAACGGCCGGATTCCGCTCACGCTGACCGGGATGGGAAACACCGCCTTCAATTCGCGGGTCTCGGGACAGTAACGGGCCAAAGAGGGTTCGTCATGCGATTTATCGTGCAGAACTACGAACTCATTGGGCCGCAGCTCCTCATTCCAGGGAATCCGTTCTTTATTCTGCAGCTCGTCATACGTATCAAGGGAAATATCCCCCGCACGAAAACCCTGGTACAATTCGGTAATGTTGACTTTCTGCTTCTCGTAGTCCACCGCTTTGAGTCCGAGGGCGGTTGCCTTTACACGGGCATTGATGTCCTTGGATACAAAAAAGACCCGCCGGCCCCGTTTCTGCAGGGTGAGAGCGGTCAGGAGGATCTTGTTATCGGGCTTATCGGCAATCAGATCCACATGCAGGTCGTGATCGTAGTCGAGCAGCACCCGCAGAGTCGATCCGTTTTCCATCTTTACACCCTGGTGGATGTCGCCCTGTTTAGTCAGCTGGTCGAGAAACC
>JAASTM010000318.1 GCA_021767325.1 Spirochaetales bacterium | reverse complement strand
GCTGCAGGGCGGCATTTTTGCACAGAGGGGCCGATGGGCTTACACCTTTAGTTCGAAGACAGACACCGATTTTGAGCAGCTCTGGTATGCATTCGAAATCAGCCGGCTCATCTTCGGTACCTCCATGCACATTAATTTCTATGCCGGTGCGGTAGCCGGGGACAAGATCATAGACTACTATACGGGCGGCGTCGGATTTTATTATATTCGTTAAGTAATGAATGAATCCCCAGACAAAAGACTGATTAAAATAGTAAAGGGTTTGACCCCCGCGGAAGCCCAAAACCGACTGATGAGAATAACCGACCGTAATTTGGCCATTTGTATGCTGTATATGGAAGATGTGCAGCGCAATATTCTGTTAGGACGTCTAGGAAAAATAAAACGTGACCGGGTCCAGCAGGAACTCGGCTATGTGAAGCATCTGCGTTTGCGGTATCCGCAGTACAGGTCGGTAATCGAACAGGTTATCATCAGTTTAGTAGGTGGAAAAGATATCGGTCCGCGCAGCTACATCCGGCCGATACAACACGATAGAAGAAAATCCTGAGACCTTCCTATTTCCCTCATTACTTCAGGGTTTCACTAGAGAACGGCCAGTATAATCATCCCGATGCAAAAACACAGGGCTGTCGGCAAAGTACTCATCAACTGCCTTGCGTGCACCGGTAAAGTGTCCGTAATCATCCAGCAGAAGCACTCCGCCGGTTTCCACACGGGGATAGAGATGCTGCAGCTCATGCAGAGTAGATTCATACCAATCCGTATCTAACCGCAGGAGAGCAATTTTACCTGGACTCTCGCGCGGTATTGTCTGCAGCACGTCACCTTCAACGGTGCATACCCGGCTATCCGGATATCCGGTAGTATGAATATTGGCGGCAACCTCCTGGCGTGGTACCGCCCACCAGCCGAAGTTGTTTTTCTCGCCCCGCTGATCCTCTGCCCACTTTTCTTTGACCGGCTGACCGGTGTACGCAACCTTGTCGTTTTCAGTAGGAGGAGTCATTCCTTGGAATGTGTCGAACAAATACAGGTGCCGGTCGGCTGCATCGAGGTCGAGCAGTGTCAGAGCCATCAGCATTGCTGCCCCGCCCTTCCAGACTCCGCATTCGACAAAGTCTCCCGGTATACCGGCGCGCACCACGTAGTGCACTGCCGAGTAAAGGGCATACGCCCGCTCCATGCTGATCATCGTGTATGAGCGGATCCGTTCCCACAGATCGATAAACTCGCTTTCGAGATCGCTGCGGAACTGCTGCGGAGGAACCACCCCGTATCCGGAGCGCTGCAACTCCTCAATCATGGCTTGAAAATCGGTTCGGGAGCGTCCGCCGTTCATTCTACCTCAATGCCTCCCTCTTCCAGGCGTTGCAGGAATTCGTTCTCATCCACTATCCGTATACCCAGCTGTTGCGCCTTCTGCAGTTTGCTGCCGCCTCCACTTCCGGCCAGCAGGTGGGTGGTGCTGCCGCTGACCTGACTGCTGGTTTTTCCTCCGCCGGCCTTTACATAGTCCATCGCCGCAGAGCGCGGTTTAAAATGTTCGAAACTGCCGGTCACACACCAGTTTTCCCCCTCAAAAATCTGTGGAAACTGGTGTCGGCTGTCGTCGGCAACGCTGGGCTCGGCTGCGAAGTTGAGTCCGACCCTTTTCAGCTCTTCAATCCGCTGTTTTACTTCCGGCCGCGAAAACTCTTCAATTATCGTTTCAGCAGTTTTTTCTCCGATTCCCTTGATTTCTACCAGCTTGTCGCTGTCATTCTCCTCGGCAACTCTGATTATGTCATCTATCGAGGTATACCCGGCGGAAATGAGCAGTTCGGAGACGTTGGGTCCGACTTCAGGTATTCCCAGGGATGGCAGGACAACTCGAAACGGCTGGGAGAGGCTCTTCTCCAATCCCGCCTTGATCGCGGCAATCTTCTTTTCACCGAAGCCCTGATATCCCTGTAGTGTGTCAAAGTCGAAACGGTACAAATCGGGCAAATCTTCAACAAATCCCTCTTCGATCAGCAGTTCGGCAGTCTCCGGTCCGAGGTTTTCTATATCCATCTGATTACGCCCGATAAAGAAATGAATCCGCCCTCTTACCTGATCCGGACATGTGTTGTTGCGGCAGAAATGGTGGGCACCGTACTCTTCCAGGACACTCCCGCAGGAGGGACAATGCTCCGGGATTCGCCACACCGGGTTTCCGACTTCATTTTTCTGCACTACTTTTTCTACCGCCGGAATCACATCACCGCGCCGTGAGACGGTCACCTGATCTCCCTCGGCGATTTCCAGCATCTCAATGTAGGACTGATTGTGCAGGGTTACGTTACTGATGGTTGAACCGCCGATCTGCACTGGTTCGACCCGGGCTACCGGTGTAATCCGGCCGGTCCGCCCTACCTGAACATCTATCGATTTTATGGTGGTGGTTCCCTGCGGAGATTCGAATTTGTAGGCAATCGCCCACCGGGGATGATGGCCGGTATATCCGAGCTGTTCGCGCACCTGCAGTTCGTTCACCTTTACTACCAGACCGTCGATCTCGTACTCCAGGGAATCGCGCTGGGCAGTGGCTGTCTGAATATAGTTCGGCAGATCGTCGAAGTGCCCGAAGTTCCACTCCGGATACTGCCTGCGCAGTTCTTGCGGACTGAGCCGGTTCGAGAATACGCCGATGCGCTTACTCACCCGAAACTCCAGGGCTTTGAGTTTATCCAGCACCTCTATATGGCTCATCTGCTCTTCGGGAAAATAGCCTTCGTACGCAAAGATATTCAGAGGAACCCGGGCCACCTCGCTGCTCTTGATGCGGCGCAGTGTGCCGGCAGCCAGATTCCGCGGGTTAGCATAGGGTGTTTCCATTGTGCGGTTCAGCTCTTGGAAGCGGTTTTTCGGAAGATAGATCTCCCCGCGGACTGCCACATCCACCGCCTCAGGCAGCCGCAGCGGCACTGTCGGGATGGTTTTGACATTGCCGGTTATATCATTGCCTACGAACCCGTTTCCCCGGGTCACCGCCCGCACGAGCCGGCCGTTTTCATAGTAGAGCACGATCGACACCCCGTCGATTTTCTCTTCGACTACAAAGGTGAGAGCCCGGCCGCTGCGCTCGGATGTACGCCGAATCCAGTCGCGGACCTCCTCGGCTGTGTAGGCTTTATCGAGGCTCAGCACCGGTACTGTGTGTTCAACTTCCGGGAAGCTTTCAGTAAGATCAGACCCTACCCGCTGGGTGGGTGAGTCGGGCTGTTTCAGATCCGGATACCGCTGCTCGATTTCAGCCAACCGGTCGAACAGACGGTCGTACTCCCGATCGGAAACACTGGGCTGTCCCTCTATAAAGTATTCATACTGATAACGACGCAAAAGCTCGGCAAGTTCCTGGACCTCTTGCCGAGCTTGGTCATGATTAATATCGGACATAGATTAGTTTCCTTTGCGAATAAAGGCGTCCCGGTATCCCCTCGAGGTAAAAGTAAACAGAAGAGTTCCGCTCTCGTGTTCATTGAGCGGACCAATCATCAGTTTATATGGTGCGGCGGTATTGCTCTCTTCCTCATAGAGTGTGACCGGATACTGAGCCGCCAGCTCTTGGCCGTGGCTGCGGGCCAGGTCGAGTTTGGAGTAGGCCGCCACTTGCAAATAGTAACTGCCGGTGTCGATACTGCGCTGAAGCGGAATGGTACCGCCGGACGGCCGGGTAGACCTCTCTACGGACTTCTCAGCCGGTTTCTCCGCTGGTGCCGGGCGCTCTTCGGTAACTGTAGCCGGACCCTCAGGGGGGCGTTCTTCAGCCGGGACCAGAACCAGTTCAGAGTCTTCCGGAATTTCCTTCTCGGGACCCGGCTCAGAGGGCTCCTCAGATGGTTTCTCCGCCGGTTTCTCTGCGATTTTCTCCTCGGCCTCCCTATCTACCGGCAGTACAGGCGCATGGCTTATCTTATCGATTGCCTCTTTCTCAGCAGCCGGCTCTTCAGCTGCTGCAATATCGGCAGCCGGTGTATCTGCCTTCGGCGGTTCGGGTGAATGGCTGACTCTGATGTCGAGTTCTTCCTCCCCATCTCCATCCGGGTCGGCACTCGCCAGAGAGGGT
>JAASTM010000317.1 GCA_021767325.1 Spirochaetales bacterium | reverse complement strand
TTGGTTATGTAACCGTAGGGCTCGGTCCGCTTAGCTCGAGACAGGGTCTCTTCGTCCGAAAAGGTAGACAGAAAGATGAAAGGAGTTCTGAAACGGCGGCGGATATGCCTGGCAGTCTCTATACCGTCCATTTCTCCCTTCAACTTTATATCCAGAAGAATGAGATCGAGACTGTTGCGGCTAATCACATCAAGAGCCTCCTCACCGCTGTCGACGTGCGGAAGCACCACATACCCCAGAGACTCCAGGGTGCGTGTAAGATCCAGGGCCACTATTTGTTCGTCTTCGACTACTAGTATGACCGGTTTGTTTTCGGTATCCTCCGACACCATGACTCCTCCTGACGGCTCCGGGCTGTCAGACGCATTAGTATCATTAGCTTACTATAAGAAATAGTTTGTTTCTACATATGCGCCCAGCTGTACCCCGGTTTCTAAAAAGCCCGCCTTGCGCTTTTTTATTCTGATTTGGGCAAGTACTACGTTTTGTTCTTCAAGATATTTCCACTGCTGCAGAGAAAACGGGTCGTTTACGCTAAGCCCGGTTTCGTCGGCGATACTGCCGCGATACACCTTTTTCACCAGATAGCGGGTACCCAGAATATTGTCCTGTATTTTCTCCACCTGCATCCCGAAGGCAGCGGCAAACAGCTCCTCCGGCCGGTCGTACTCGATTGCCGTTTTCAGCGGAATCTCGGGCCGGGTATTCAGAGAAACCAGCCCGCTCTTCGCCGCCGCATCCCGCGTCCACTTGACCTTCACCAGTGTTTCAGGGGCATACCGAAGGATGGTATCATGAGCTTCGGTCAGAGTTTCCAGCGACGTGCCGGCCAACTCCTCCAGAACATCTCCGGCTCGAATTCCGGCCCGGTCGGCGGGACTGCCCGGAAGAACATAGGTTACCTCCAGCCCTTCATCGGTTTTGTAAAGTGACACCCCCAGGAAGGGATGCCGTACCGGCCCTTCGCTGTACAGCTGCGGAAAAATATGCATGATCCAGCGTACCGGGATAGCAAAATTTATGCCTTCGAACTGCTCTATACCGGCAAACACTACTCCTATCAGGTTACCATTTCCATCCAGCAGCGGTCCGCCGCTGTTTCCCTGGTTAATCGGCACATCGACCTGCACCACATTTCCCATTTGCAGAAAGCGGCGGTCGGTGGCTGAGACGATTCCCGAAGTAATGGTATTTTCGAGCCCCGCCGGGGAACCGATAGCGTAGATCCGCTCACCCGGTTTCTGCTCTTTCTCCGGACTGAATGAAAGCACGTTCTCCGGCTCTTTCTCCACCTTCAGCAGTGCGATATCGAAAACACTGTCGTAGCCGACTACTTTGGCCGGAATCTTGGCCTCCGGGTTTTCGGAGGGGCGGATAAACAGGCGGGAGTACCCCTCGTATTTCGGATCCACTTGACTTCTTATGACATGGTAGTTGGTAATGATATATCCCCGGCGGTCTACGTAGAACCCGCTGCCGATGACCCGGTCGGGGAGCCCCACCCCCTCTTCGATTCGCATGCCCCGGTTTACCCAGATAGTCACAGTTCCCCGTATCAGCTGCTCCTGAGTAAAGCGTTCGGCCGACTCCTCCGGCAGCTGCCGTTCGGGTGTAAGGTCTCGTCCCTGGAGCTCACGTATGATCATGCCGGCGGTGGTGAACTTCTCCTCCTGAATGGCATAGCCGAGCATCACCTGCAGATTCTCATCGCTGAACACAGAAAAATCATCCAGTTGCCGGGCCAGGGAAAGTGCCCGTACGGGATTTTCGTTTTCGAGCAGAAACATGACTTGACCGCGCTTGAGAGCAGCATAATCGCTGTCTAATAGATCACTCCAGCCGGCCTGTTCGGCGGATATGTACAGTCGCAGTGCACTATCGTATTCATTTTGATTGACAGCACTCCGGAACTCCTGCCTCAAGCCGCTTTGCACGCTGTCACTGACTCTCTGCAGCTCGGCAGCTTTTTCAGTTTCTTGGCCGGCATCCACGCGGGCCTGCAGCAGAAACAGATCCTGCATGGCCCTTACAATGTCGCCGGATTCCCGGGCCTGTTGAATTCTCTCGATATTTATTTCATAGAGCGGCCTGACCGGACGCCGTTCAGGTGCGCCGGCACAGCCGGAAAAGATTATTACAATGGCCCCGATGAGGAGCCCTATACGCTGCATCATACTGTCTCCGCTTTTTCATGTTCAGTCTAGTTGCATCCGGTACTCGATGATACCATCCTCGTCGGTATCCCACAGACGGACCGGGGTACCTTCGTACTCCTCAACATATTCAGGAGTGCCGTTCTTATTGCCGTCGTAGCTTATTCGTACGAGAGTTCCGTCTCGATAGTATTCTCTGATCTCATAAAAACCGTCACCATCCGAATCGCGGCGCCGTTCGGTTAAGGTACCCCGCAGCATATCCGCCTGGATCTCGGCGTTCGAATCGCGGACAGTTTCAATCCGACCCTTTTCACGTGAAAACCCATAGGCCACATCCCGTTCTTCGGCATTGATTTCGGCCGAGCGCGCCAGGAGAGTGCTGACTGGGGGCACGGATTCGAGTTGCGGGAGGGGCACCGCAGCCGGCGGGGTATAGCCGCTCCACCCGGGCAGCTCGTAACGAACACTGTAGGGCACCAGCTTCATGCGGATAAGCGAGCTTCCCAGTGCATTCTCGGCCCGCGCCACCTCAGGATAGCTCTGATAGTACAGCTTCATTGAGTTTTGATCTTCGAGCTGGATCTCGAACCACACCGGAACCCCGTTCTCGAACTGCACAACCCGTTCGTATTCCGCATCGCCGTCGCGATTTTCCTCTACCGTCTGCACTCTGCCGGCGGCATAGCTCTCACGTATTTCGTCCTGACCGTCATTGTCGGGATCCCGGCTAATAGTTCCGCTGAACGATTCAAAAGCCGTCTCCATATCGGCTTCGGCATCGAAGACGGCCGCAATGCGCTGCAGCATCTCCAGCTGCGATTCGCTCAACTCCTGCAGGTCCGTAAACAGCTGCTCCAGTTCCTGCCGAGTCAGCTCCCGGTTGAGACGAAATGACTGCACCCGCGAAAAGAGATCCGTTCCCCAGCGGGAATTATACACCGCCAGCAGTCTGGCCAGGTCCGCCGGACGGCTGCTGCTCCGGATGAGTGCCTGATACGCTCCCCGACCGTAGTATTCGGGATCAGAGCCCCGCAGCACCTCCTCACGAACCCGCCGCTGATATTCGCTGTCGAGGCGTATCAGATGCTCCTGAAAGAAAGGATCGGCAGGGTACAGCTCGATACCGGTTCGAACCGACTTCAACAGCTGCTCCGGCCGCCCCTCGGCCTGGAGAGCCCGGCAGGTCAGCTGTAAGAATTGCTGCTGTCGCTGCGTACCTATCGGCAGATTCTTCAGCAGCACTAAAGCCTCCTGGCTACGATCGAAGCGCACCAGTAAATCGAGGTATTCTATAAGTATTTCGTTTTTGGAGTGAAACTGAAAATCCGTACTGCTCAATGCGGCCTTTAAGAGTTCGACTGCCCGGTCGTAATTGCCCTCCCGCTGTACTGCGCGGGCGGCTACATACAGGGCATCCGGATTGTGCTGCCAGAACACCAGCGCCGTGTCGGTAAACGAGGCACTGAGCTCGAAATTACCGGCCTCTGCGCTCTGCCGTGCCAGGCGGGTGTACTGCAGGGAAAGATCCTGATTCGGCAGGGAACCCGGCCCTACCTGACCGGCCACCGGCGCAGCAGCCGCGAGGCCCGTTATGAGCAGCAGGAGTACAGTCCGGCCGGCTTTACCTCTCTTCGTCTGCGTTCGTCCCGCCTGCATTCGGCCTCTCTGCATTGGGCGTGTCTGTGGGCTGATCCGTTTCAAGTGTCTCCCCCTCTCCGGTCTCGACAGGTTCCGTTACTTGTACAGGACCGTGCGTTTCGCTGCGTAATTGTGTAACCGATGTACGTTCGGGCAAACCGAGCAGTGTTCGGATTTCCGAGTCTTCCATGGTCTCCTTCTGCACGAGCGCCTCGGCCAGTGCGGTCAGCTGGTCCATATGTTCTGTAAGTATAGCACGGGTTTCCTGCAGACACTCGTCGAGAATCCGTTTTACCTCCGCGTCA
>JAASTM010000316.1 GCA_021767325.1 Spirochaetales bacterium | reverse complement strand
TCTTCGCAGGGCCTGTTTGATGACATCAGTTTTTCGGTTCGACAGGGTGAGGTGGTCGGACTCTACGGGCTCGTGGGTGCCGGACGGACCGAGGTTGCCGAAACCATATTCGGCGCGCGATCCTATCAATCCGGAAAGGTTCTCATCGAAGGGCAGGAAGTAAAAATTAAAGGTACCGGGGATGCGGTCAGAGCCGGCATCGGTTTTGTGCCTGAAGATCGTAAGGAGAAAGGGGTGGTGCTGAAGATGTCGTGTCTCGAAAACACCAGCATCGCCAAACTGCCCTGGATGAATAAGTACGGTTTCCTGCGGGAAAAGGAAGAGAAGGAGATTTTTAGCGATTACAAGGACAAGTTGTCCATTTCCACGCCCAGCCCACAACAGCAGGTGGTAAAACTGAGCGGCGGAAACCAGCAGAAAATCGTAATTGCCAAATGGCTCTGCCTGAATCCGCGGCTGCTGATACTCGATGAACCTACGCGCGGAATCGATGTCGGTTCCAAAGCGGAAATACACAAACTGATTGCCAAGCTCGCGGAAAACGGAATTGCGGTAATCGTTATTAGTTCCGAAATGCCGGAAATAATGGGGGTAAGCGACAGAATTGTCACTATGCGGCAGGGAAAAATATCAGGTGAGTTCAGCGGAGATGAAATTACCGAAGCTAATCTGATTAAAGCCATAGCGCATGTAAATTAACCGGAAAGTGAGGAATCCATTATGGAAAGAGTGAGATTGGGCGTTCTGGGAATGGGGCGGCAGGGGCAAATTCATTCGCGAAATATTGCCTATCGTATACCCGAAGCTGAACTCATATGTGTCAGTGATGTCACTCAGGAGCGCGCACAGCAGGTAGGAATAGACGGAGTCGAAACCTATGACGACTATCGGAAGGTTCTGGAAAGAAAAGATCTCGATGGTGTGGTGATTGCCACTTCTACCGACACCCATGAAGAGGTCATCAAAGCCGCCTCGGATGCCGGATTGCACATGTTTTGTGAGAAGCCCATCGCTACGACTCTCGAGGTAATAGATGAAGTCCTGGGTATTGTAAAAGCTGCAGGAGTCAAATTCATGGTCGGATTCAACCGGCGTTTCGATCCCACTTTCAAGCATGTGTGGGAGCTCGTGCAGAACGGTACTGTGGGAAATCCGATGATCGTGAACATCACCAGCCGTGATCCCCAGCCACCGCATCTGGAGTATTTGAAAGTCTGTGGAGGAATCTTTTTCGACACGACCGTGCACGATTTCGATATGGCCCGTTACCTCTCCGGAAAAGAGATTCACGAGGTATATGCTACCGGCAGTGTGCTGGTCGATGAGCGAATCGGTGAGCTCGGCGATCTGGATACCACCATGGTTACGCTCAAGTTCGAGGGCGGAACCGTCGGGTCGATCAATAACTCCCGCCGGACAGGGTACAGCTATGACCAGCGGGTAGAGGTGTTCGGCTCAAAAGCCTGCGCCTTTGGCAACAACGAGACCCCGACCCGGGTGGAGTATACCAATCCGGAAGGCACCCACAGCGATGTTCCGCTCTACTTCAACATCGAACGGTACCCCGAGGCCTTCTACGGCGAAATCCAGGCCTTTACGGACTGTATCAGGAATGACACACCGGCCCCAGTGACCGGAGAAGACGGCCGCAAGGCGGTGGTCCTCTCGATGGCGGCCCGCAAATCGTATGAAGAGAACCGTCCGGTGAAAGTCAGTGAGATAGGATAGGAGTTGGTATGTACGGAGAAAATAAAATCGGAATATGTGCCTGGTCCCTGCCGATCGACGGGCCGTATGCTGCCAAATTAGCCGCGGAAATCGGCCTGGACGGGATTCAACTGGATATCGGCCCGTATGAACGGGGATTTCCCCTTTCAAGAGGGTTTGTGCAGCAGGCCTATCTGGAGGCGGCTGAAAAGTACGGCATAAGCTATCCCTCAATGGCCGCCAGAGTCTCCGACTATTACAGCATGGTTGCAGCGCCGGGCGAGCGGGAACACGAAATAGTGAAAACCGGTATCGCCAAAGCAATCGATGCCTGCGGAAAGATGAAAATACCCCTGCTGCTCATCCCGAACTTCGAGAAGAGCGCTATTAAGAGTTATCACGATTTCGACATAGTTGTGGAGGTGATGAAATGGGCCTGCGATCTCGCCGCTGATCAGGGGGTAGTAATTGCCGCGGAAAATACCCTCTCGGTTGAAGAGACAGTCAAGCTCATCACCAGCGTCGATAAGAGAAATTTCAAACTCTACTTCGACTTTCAGAACTACTACCTCCATAAAGAGTATTACAGCCCCGATATCCTGGAATCGCTGTTCCCGCACATAGCAGAACTGCATGTGAAGGACGGGCGAAACAAAGATCTCAGTGGAGCCCTGCTCGGAGAGGGGGATGTAAACTTTCACGAGTCGATGGATGTGCTGCGTACCCGCAACTATTCGGGATGGATAGTTACCGAGAACTACTATGATGTTGCGCCGCTGTGCGGCGAAAATGATAATCCCGTTGATTTGATTAAGAAGGATCTTGCCACACTGAGGAAGGTCCTGACTTAGTTAATACCAACAGAAGTTTGCGAGAGGTTGGATGACATGTCCTGCATGTCGGGTACGAAGGGCCGTTTTTTTGGATAAATGGTCTAATAATATTACTATAGGAGTTTTAGATGGGAACTTTAGGAACAATGGCAACGGATGCTGAAATCCGCATAGATTACGACAAACTGCGAAAAGACCGACTGCGGAAGATGCAGGAGCAGATCAAGAAAGACAAACTCGGTGCGTTGCTGGCCTTCGATCACGATGCGATTCGCTACATCACAAGCACTAAGCTCAACGACTGGATGAACAACAAGCTGGCCAGAGCAACCCTGGTGTCTGCCGATGAGGATCCGATTCTGTATGAAGCGGGGAGTGCTATCGAGGCAAAAAAGAAGCTTTGTCCGTGGATCGCCGACCGGATTTTCCCGTTTACCGGCGGTGCAATGCGGGGTTCATTTCCAAAGCCGGTTGTATATCAGCATGCCAAGAATTTTGCAAAAGAGTTGAAGCGCATCCTCACCGAATGGGGAGTAGAGAAAGAGCCCCTCGGAATCGACATAACTGAAATTCCGTTCATTCTTGCTCTGCAGGAAGAGGGAATACAGGTGGTCGACGGTCAGCAGACAATTCTGGAAGCCCAGAAAATTAAAACCAAGGAAGAAGTGGACCTGATCGAGATGTCGATTGCCATCGACGAAGCGGCTTTCTGGGAAGTGATAACACACGCAAAACCCGGTGTTACCGAAAACGAACTGAACGGACTCATGCGTAAGCGAATATACGAACTCGGCGGTGAGGAGATCCAGAATATCAATGTAATCACCGGAAACCGTTCGTACCCGCATCCCCATGATGCCTCCGACCGGATGCTGCGCATGGGTGATATGATTTTTATCGATATAGTCAGTGTGTTCAACGGGTATCATACCTGTTATTACCAGTCCTTCGTAGTCGGACCGCCTTCGAAGAAACAGCTGGAGATTTACAAAACTACCTACGACTGGCTCTTCAGTGCTGCGGATATGCTCAAACCGGGCGTCAGCACCGCCGATATCGCCCGGCAGTGGCCGGAAGCGCATACCCTCGGGCTGGAAAGCGAAGCTGCGGCTTTTGCTCTGGAGCTGGGCCATGGAATTGGTATTACCCACTGGGCAAAGCCGGTCATCAGCCGCTGGTTCAGTATCGATCATCCGGAAATCCTTGAAGAGGGGATGGTATTTGCACTGGAAACCTACAACGGTTCCGGAAATGATGCCGCCCGTATCGAAGAGATGTTCGTAATCGAAAAGGACGGGGCTCGGCAGCTGAGTAAGTTCCCCTCTAAGGACCTTATCTCGGTTCCGAACGCCGGAAATATCCTCCCGAGAGGCTAGTCATTTGTGCACCCTGGCGGGCACCCCGATCCTCCGGCTACCACCCGCGGCGGACGGGGCTGCTCGTCTCTTTATTTTAATTTGCAGCTAGATCTTTGAAGATTTTATTGACGTAGCGGCGAGGGTATAATAGTATAATGGTATGACCATTAAAAAGGACAGCCAAAAGGAGAATAGTATGAATGATGTGGAGTATATCAAAG
>JAASTM010000315.1 GCA_021767325.1 Spirochaetales bacterium | reverse complement strand
TCTCTCTGCTTCAAAAATGCCCTGAACAGGTTGAGATAGCTCACAAAGTCGCCGGCGGGGTCACTAAAGTGATGATGCGCGTGGCGGGCCTCCAGCTCGTCTCCCGGGGGCAGCAGAAACGGGGTATGGGTGGAGAGAAAGGCGCTTGCTATCAGCACCTCTTCGAGCACATCGGGATACCGGCGGATAGCCTCCACAATCATCCGGGAATGCCGTGGAATGAGCGGAAACTCGACCATCATTCGGCCGATCTCCGTGAGTTCGCGGTCATGATTGATCGCATCGAGCAGCAGGAGGGTTTCGAGTGCACCGATAATTCCCTGGGAGCCGGGAGGTGAAATGAAATCGAAGTCCTCCACATCGTATATGCCGAGTTCGGCCATCCGCAGTACAACCTCCGAGAGGTCGGTCCGGTAGATCTCTTCCAGGGTAAACAGATCGCGATGGTCAAAGTCCTTTTTCGAATAGAGCCGGTAACACACTCCGGGCTGAGTTCTGCCGGCGCGTCCCTTACGCTGGTTGCAGCTCGCCTTTGAAATCGGGCCCTCTATGAGCGAGGAGGTATAAGTTTTCGGATTGTAGTAGTTCATTTTGGCCAGTCCGGAGTCTATAACCGTAGTGATTCCGTCGATAGTGACACTCGTTTCAGCGATGTTGGTGGCAATTACTACCTTCGACTTGCCCTCCGGCGGCGGGTCGAAGACCCGCTCCTGTTCCTCCTTCGAGAGCCGGCCGTAAAGGGGGAGCAGGTGCAGCCGTTTATTGACCGGGCAGCCGGCCAGGCGGGCCAGGCACTCCTTGATCGGCTTTTCTCCTGAAAGAAAAATGAGAATATCCCCGGTGCGGCCGCTCTCCAGGGTCCGGATTACGATGTCCTCGATTTTATCCTGTAGGGCCTCCTCTTTCGAAACCTGGGGAGGTGCGTCGTAGATAACCTGAACCGGATACATCTGGGTTTCGATGTGAACAACCGGACAGCCGTTGAAGTAGGTGGAAAAAATCTCAGCATTAATCGTGGCGGAGGAGATGATCACTTTGAAATCGGGCCGGGCTTCAAGGATCTGTTTCAGCAGGCCCAGAATGAAATCGATATTCAGGCTGCGCTCATGGGCCTCGTCGACCATGATGACGGAATAGGCTGAGAGCATGTTGTCCGCCTTCAACTCCTGCAGCAGAATGCCGTCAGTCATGATTTTGATACGGGTATCCGGTATGGTCTGGTCTTCGAACCGCATTTTGTAGCCGACCATACCCGGAACCTTGTCGCCGATTTGGTTCGCAATGTATTCGCTGACCGAAACCGCGGCGATCCTGCGGGGCTGGGTAACCCCGATTATGCCATTTTGGCCGAAGCCGGCGCGGTACAGTATGAGGGGCAGCTGGGTAGTCTTGCCAGATCCGGTCGGACTCTCGACCACGATTACCTGATTCTGCTCGATTTCCCGCAGAATTTTCTCGCGCTGCTGGTATACCGGAAGTTCTTCAGGCCGCATAATTCACCTAATCATCCTCCGAGCCGAGCCGGTCCACGATCTTGCGGGCGGCACTCACTGCTTCCTGCAGACTTATCTGGTTGTAGTTTTCCCGGGCGGTTAGGTCTTTCATCGTAATGGTTGCATTGGCCCGTTCATCTTCTCCGCATATCAATGCGATCGGTATGCCCTTTTTTTCGGCGGTTTTGAACTGCCGCCCCATCTTTTGTTTCTCGTAAAATACATCGACCTTGAGTCCGGCTGATCGAAACTCTTCGGCCAGGGAGTGGTAGTATGCGGTAAGCCCCTCATCGAGACAAAAGACTGCCACATCCGCCGCCCCGGCGTCCCGGTGGCTTCGTCCCAGCTCTTCGAGAGCCGCCATCAGTCTGTCCAGGCCGATTGATGAACCGACTCCCGGCAGATGGGTTTTGGTATAGAGGGAGGCCAGGTCGTTGTAGCGACCGCCGGAACAGACCGAACCGATTTCCGGCAGTTCGTTGAAAAAGGTCTCGTATACAATCCCGGTGTAGTAATCCAGCCCCCGCATTATCGAAGAATCGAGCACAAACCGGTCTTCGATTTTCAGAGCTTTGAAGCCTGCGTGCAGATCCCGCATGCGGCGACTCTCTTCGGATTCTCCCCCGGAAAGATCGGTGATCATTTCGAGGGTGTCGAGATATTTGTCCTTGGGCTGTATGTAGGTCAGGATTTTTTCGGCCGTATCCACTCCGACCTCGGCCTCGAGCAAACCGCGGACCTGATCGGGGCCTATTTTCGAGAGTTTATCGATTGCCCGCATTATTTCGGTAGATTTTTCCTTGATGCCGTACTTATCCAGGAAACGGTTGAATATGCCGCGGTGGTTGAGTTTGATGGTGATGTCACTTATCCCGAGCGCTTCGAACGAGCGGTACATCATCAGCAGGATTTCGAAATCGGCCGACAGGCTGTCGGTTCCGACGATGTCAAAATCGCACTGGGTAAACTCTCTATAACGGCCGCGCTGGGTATTCTCACCGCGCCACACCTTGTCTATGTGATAACGTTTGAAGGGAATCTGCAGTTCGTTTTCGTTACGGGCCATAAAACGGGCGAACGGAACTGTCAGGTCGAAGCGCATGGCTACATCGCGATCGCCCTGATCATGGAAACGGTACATCTGCTTGTCGGTTTCACCTCCGCCCTTTCCGAGCAGAACTTCCGTATATTCTAAGACCGGAGTATCGATGGGTTGAAACCCAAAGGATTCAAAAATCGTTTCCAAAGTGTGTTGTATGCGTTTGCGTGCGGCTGCTTCTTGGGGCAGGAAATCTCTGAAGCCTTTCAAAATTTTGGGCTCAATTTGCATCCGTTTCTCCTTATTTCAAAATGAGAATTGCCGTTGTGATCAGCTATCCTCTTGCAAAGTTAGAGACAAGTACCTAATATAGTAGACTAAAAGATATACATTCTTCAACCGAGTACTGAGGCGAGATTAACATTGAGAGTAAGATACGGAGCACACGGAAACCAGGCAAAACCGGTTGCAAAAATTTACGCAGCCCGCGAACACAAGATCGATAAAAACAGAGTTGATAACGATGCATTAAAAGTAATTAAACGGTTGAAAGAGAACGGTTTCGAGGCCTACCTGGTCGGCGGTGCTGTTCGCGATTTGCTGATCGACCGTTACCCAAAAGATTTTGATATCGTAACCGAAGCAAAACCGAACGAGATAAAGAAACTCTTCCGGAATGCCCGGGTTATCGGCCGGCGGTTTCGTCTGGTTCACGTCCACTTTCCCGGAAAAATCATCGAAGTATCAACCTTCAGGGCACTGCGGGATGATGAGATCGTGAACCCTGAAGAGTATGATAATAACGTCTACGGAACCATGGAAGAGGACGTTCACCGGCGCGACTTCTCGATCAACGCGCTCTATTACGATCCGATTAACGAAGATCTCTTCGATTTCGTCGAAGGGTTCACGGATATAAAAAAGCGTAAAATGCGTTCTCTTATACCGCTGGGCACTACATTTATCGAAGATCCTGTCAGAATGATACGGGCGGTGAAGTATTCCGCCCAGCACGGATTCAAACTTCCACTGCGGATTCGCCGCAGCATAAAGAAGTACTCCGTCGAGCTGGAGCGCTGTCCGCCTTCTCGCTTGACCGAGGAGATGTTCAAGATTATCGAGTCGGGGCATTCTGCCGAAATTATACGGGCAATGATTCAGTACCGCCTCTTCGAACGCTTCCTGCCGGTAATCGATACCCTGGTAAAGGACAAGAAAGGCAAGGAACGCGAGGAGTTCTTTGAGAGTCTCGAACGGATAGACCGGCGCGTGAAAGAGAAGGGCGAGAGCCGTCGTGGCCGGCTGATCGCAGCCCTGGTTGAAGGGGTCTGTATGTTTCCCGAAGAGTGGGAGAATACCACCTTTCTGTTTCAGGATATGTTCAAGGAAATAAAGCGTCTAATAGATCCTCTCACACCTCCGAATCAGGAGGTCGAGATGGCGGTAGTTTGGCTGTTCAGGGAGCAGGGCATCCAGACACCCCCGCATATCATAAAAAAACGGCGTCCCCATCCTTCCGGACAGAAACGCCGTCGTAAACACCCGCAAAAACACCGCCGCAAATAGGGGTATCTGAATGCCCGGGCCTGGTTACCCGGGGCTGG
>JAASTM010000009.1 GCA_021767325.1 Spirochaetales bacterium | reverse complement strand
CGGGAAATACTGGACGGCCTCGGCTACACCTACCTGCACCTGAGCCGCGACTCCTTTGCCCACGACCTGAAATACGACGATGCGGTGGGAATGGTGCAGCGTTTGATGAAACTTGCCAAAGACAACGGCAAGATCTTCGGTGCTAAACTCTCTAATACCCTCGGTTCGATCAACGATCAGGGACAGCTGCCCGGCGACGACATGTATATGTCCGGCCGCGCACTGTATCCGCTGACTATCAATCTGGCCGCCAAGCTCTCCGAGGAGTTCAACGGCAAACTGCCGATCTCCTATGCCGGTGGTGCCACCGCCTTTAATGTGGATGGCATCTTCTCGGCCGGAATCAGGCCGATCACTGTTGCAACCGACCTGCTGAAACCGGGTGGCTACATGCGCCTGAAGGAAATGGCACTGAAAACCGAGGCCTCCGACGGCTGGAGCGCGAGCAGCGTAGATGTCGAGAAAGTCAAGAACATGGCCCGCGAAGCACTGCAGGCCGATTATTCCCGTAAGGATTTCCGCGGCACTGACCGCATCTCTACCGGCGAGCCGCTGCCGATGTTCGACTGTTACGTGGCCCCCTGCCGCACAGCCTGCCCGATCAACCAGGACGTGCCGGAATATATCCGACTGGCCGGGGAAGGGCGCTACGATGAGGCTCTGGATGTAATTTACGAGCGCAACGCCCTGCCCAATATCACCGGCTATATCTGCGACCACCAGTGTATGTACAACTGTACCCGCCTCGACTACGAAGGCGCGGTGAAGATCCGCGAGATGAAGCGGATTGCCGCAGAGAACGGCTGGCAGAAATACATCGACAAGTGGTCCAATCCCGAGAAAAAGCGCAGCGGAAAAGCGGCGGTAATCGGCGCCGGCCCGGCCGGTCTCTCGGCAGCCTATTTCCTGGCCCGCGAAGGCTTTGCTGTGACTGTGTTCGAAAAGCACGCCAACGCCGGCGGGGTAGTGCGCAACGTGATTCCCCATTTCCGCCTACCGGTGGAAGCCATCGAGAAAGATATCGAGTTCGTGAAAGCCCACGGGGTGGAATTCCAGTTCAACGCCGACCCGCACATGACCCGCGACGATCTGCGCTCGCAGGGCTTTACGTATATCTTCCTCGGCATCGGTGCCGAGAAGAACAACCCGATGAAGCTGGACGGCAGCGACGAGCGGGTACTGAAATCGCTGGATTTTCTGTGGGACTACCGTAACAGCCCCGAGTCGGTAAAGCTCGGGAAGCATGTGGTGGTGGTCGGCGGCGGAAACACCGCCATGGACAGCGCCCGGGCCGCCACCAAGGTGGATGGTGTTGAATCGGTGACGGTCCTGTACCGGCGCGCATTCGAACAGATGCCGGCCGATCTGGAAGAGTACGAGAACGCCGTAAAAGACGGAGTAGTATTCAAGTTCCTGCGTAACCCGGAAGCCCTCGATGCCGACGGTACGCTGACGGTCAGAGTAATGGAACTGGGCGAGAAGGACTCCAGCGGACGGGCCCGTCCGGTAAAAACCGATAAAACCGAAACCCTGAAGGTTGATAATCTGATTACCGCTATTGGCGAAAAAGTGGACACCGATGCCTTGGCGGCTTTCGGAGTACCCCTGGGCGATGACGGCTGGCCGACGGTAGACGCGGAAAGCCTCGAGACTGGTGCCGAAAATGTGTACCTGGGCGGTGACGCTCAGACCGGTCCTTCCACTGTTGTGCAGTGTATTGCCGCCGGACGCAAGGCGGCCGACTCCATAACTCACAAAGAGGATGCCAACTGGCAGCGGGTCAACCGGGTGCCGAAGTTCAAAGCCGATGAGATCCGCCGGGAAGTGCTGCCCCGTAAGGGCGCGATGATCCGTACCGAGAACGTGCAGGCATCCGGTTCCGATGATGTCTTTGCTCAGCACGAGGCGGTACGCTGTCTGCAGTGCTCTTATATCTGTAACAAGTGTGTAGAGGTCTGCCCCAACCGGGCTAACATGGTCATTTCGGTCCCACGGGGAACCGGCTTCGGCCAGGATCAGCAGATTATCCACCTGGATGCGCTGTGTAACGAATGCGGCAACTGTGCCTCATTCTGTCCATGGGAGGGCAAACCCTACAAGGACAAGTTTACCGTGTTTAATCTGAAGGATGATTTCGATAATTCAGAGAATCCCGGATTCATCATTGCCGGTGAAACCGCCTACGTACGGGTAAACGATGCGGTACAAGAGCTGCCGGTGGACGAATACGGAGTGGTTCCGGAAGGGACTCTGGACCCGCGCGTGGCGGCACTGATCGAAACCATAGTACATAAACACGCCTATCTGCTGGGAGAGGTAAAAGTATGATAGCAATTAAGAATGCAGCAACTGCAATGCAGTTCGATCCTCCTAAAGTATGGGAGGGTGTAGATATAATAATCGACGGCAGCACCATCGTCGAAATCGGTGCGAATGCCGCCGGCAACTATGCCGGGAAGATAGACAAAGAGATCGACGCCTCCGGAAAGCTGGTCTTTCCGGGGTTGGTCTGCAGCCACCACCACTACTACTCCGGTCTGGCCCGTGGAATTATGGCCAATGTCGGTCCGACACCCGATTTCGTGTCGGTGCTGCGTAACCTGTGGTGGAAGCTCGACCGGGCCCTGGATGAGGAGACCCTGTACTATTCTTCCATTATCAACTCGATCGAGGCGATCAAGTCGGGCACTACCGCCGTCATCGACCATCACGCCAGCCCTAATTACATCAAGGGCAGCCTGAATACCGTTAAAAAGAGCTTTACCGAGACCGGCTTGCGCGGAATGACCTGTTACGAGGTGACCGACCGCAACGGCCTGGACGGGATGTACGCCGGCATCGAGGAGAACCGGGCGTTCGCTGAAGCAGCCGAACAGGAGAAACAAAGTGGCGGACGTCATTTGGTAGAAGCGGCTATCGGCGGACACGCTCCCTTTACCATCCCCGACGAGGGCTTGAAGGCGATTGCCGAGGTGATCGAGAAAACCGGGCGTGGATTCCATGTGCATGTGGCCGAAGGCAAGTATGACGCCAGCTATTCGCACCTGCACTTTAACAAGGACATCATGGCCCGCCTGTCGGAGTTCGGCGTGCTGAACGACAAAGCGATTTTCGTGCATGGCGTGCATCTCTCCGAAGAGGATGTAAAGATGGTCAACGCCGCCGACAGCTTTCTGGTGCACAATCCCAAGAGCAATATGAACAACGGGGTCGGCTACAACCAGAAGCTGCCGCTGTTCAAGAACGTCGCCATCGGTACCGACGGCATCGGTGCGAATATGTGGGAGGAGTTCAAGTTCGCCTTTTTCAAGCACCAGGATGAGCACGGCAGCCTCTATTCGGATGCCTTCCTCAAGCTGCTGGCCAACGGCAACGAGCTCTTGAGCCGTAATTTCGGCGAGCAGTTCGGTAAACTGGAAAAAGGCTACAAGGCCGACCTGGTGATCTCCGACTACCAGGCGCCGACCCCGCTGACTGGCGACAATATCGACGGCCATATGGCCTTCGGCATGGCCTCTACCGATGTACGGACGGTATTGATCGACGGACAGGTAGTATATGAGGATCGCGAGTTTCCCTTCGACGTGGAGAAGATCTTCTCCGAGAGCCGCCAAGCGGCCCGCAAGTTGTGGGATAACATAAACAAGCTGCCCGAGTAGGGCGGCTTTACACAGATTTACTGAGATAGAGAACAGATTATTTAAGGAGTTCCCAAAATGGCAATCAAAGATGAAATACTGGCAAAAGCGAAAGAGTATCGTGATTATACCGCCAAGACCCTGTCTGAAATGGTAAAAATCAAATCGTACAGCGGAGATGAAGAGGCGGTCTGCCGCAAAATCGTCGAGATGTGCGAAGAGGCCGGTTTCGATGAAGTACGAATCGACAACCTGGGCAGTGTTGTGGCCCGGGTCGGTAATGGTCCAAAGACTATTGCATTCGATGCCCACATCGACACCGTTGAAGTCGGCGACCCCTCGCAGTGGACTTTCGATCCCTTCTCCGGCGAAATCAAGGACGGCAAGGTGCACGGCCGCGGCGCCAGTGATCAGAAGGGCGGGGCAGCCTCCATGGTAACCGCCGGCCGCATCCTGAAGGATCTCGGCTACGACGGCGAATACACCGCCTACTTCACCTTCACGGTGATGGAAGAGGACTGCGACGGCATGTGCTGGAAGTACCTGATTGAAGAGGAAAATCTGAAGCCGGATTACTTCGTATCCACCGAGCCGACCAGCTGCCGCATCTACCGCGGACACCGCGGCCGGATGGAGATGATCGTCCGCCTGAAGGGAGTTTCTTCCCACGGATCGGCCCCTGACCGCGGTGTGAGTGCCGCTTATAAAGCCGGCCGGGCGGCTCTGGCAATGGAACAGCTGAACGAGGACCTGCAGCCGGATGAAGGCAACTTCCTCGGCAAGGGAACCATCGTGGTCTCCCAGATCGACGTGAAGGGTCCCAGCCAGTGTGCCGTACCCGACCAGGCCATGCTGTACCTCGACCGCCGGCTTACCTGGGGCGAGGACAAAGAGCTGGCCATCGACCAGGTGAAAGAGTACATCAGTAAGGCTATTGGCGAGGACAAGGATGCCGTGTCCGTCGAGATGCCGATGTACGAAGAGCGCGGCTGGACCAACTACGACTACACGCAGGAGCTGTACTTTCCGACCTGGAAGATTCCTGAAGATCACGAGATCGTACAGAATGGTGTAAAAGCCTATAAGGCGCTGTGGGGCAATGATCCGGTGGTAGACAAATGGACCTTCTCTACCAATGCGGTTGCCACCACCGGCCGCCACAAGATTCCGGCCATCGGCTTCGGCCCGGGCGATGAGAATCAGGCCCATGCACCCAACGAAATCAACCGGGTAGAAGACCTGGAAATCTGCAGTGCATTTTACGCAATGCTTCCGTATACCCTGGAGGGCAGGCAGTAAATTTAGTATATTTTACTGTAGCAGTAAGCTAAAGATGTGCGCAGGAGAGCCGGGGAACTATAATCTGTACTCCCGGCTCTTCCTGTCGCAGCTCAGATCTTTTTCGAGGATGAGGGGCTATGAATAAAAAGATTAGTACACCGATAAAGCGGGTAGATGCCGGTATTAAAACCGGCGGTGCAGCCCGGTATATCGGTGATATTCCATTTGATGGACTGCTCTACGGGAAGGTGGTGCGCTCCTCCCGGGCAAGAGCTAAGATAAAAGGGGTGAAAATCCCCACTCTGCCGGAAGGCTACTACTATGTCGATGCGAAAGATATTCCGGCCGAGGGGAAGAACCGCATCGAGATGATAAAGGACGATTGGCCGGTGTTCGCCGATAAAGAGGTACGCTTCATTGGGGAGACAATCGGCCTGCTGGTCGGACCCGACCGCAAAGAGCTCAATCGTCTGCGCGACGAGGTGAAGGTCGAGTATGAGGATCTTACTCCCGTCTTTACTATCGATGAAGCCGAGGCGGTGAAGGGCGGTCCTATCCATGGTAATGACAATGTCTACGCTGATTACCACCTGAAAAAAGGCGATCCTGATGCTGCATTTGCCAAGGCAGCCCGTGTTATCGAAGATACCGTGAGTACCGGATATCAGGAACACATCTATATGGAGCCGCAGGGTGTAGTGGCCCGGATGGAGGACGACGGCAAACTGGGGGTTTTCTTTTCCGGACAGTGTCCGTTTTACGTCCGGCACGCCGTGTCCGCAACCATGGGGATGCCCGAAGAGCAGGTACGGGTGCAGCAGGCCGTCACCGGTGGTGCGTTTGGAGGTAAAGAGCATTATCCCGACGTAATATCCACTCCGCTGGCGGTCGCCGCGAAGAAAATCGGAAAACCGATCGGTCTGTTTTTCGACCGGGTTGAGGATATCAGCTTTACGCCCAAGCGCCATCCCAGCGTAACACGATTCAAAACCGCCCTCGATGCGGACGGCAACGTGATTG
This sequence comes from Spirochaetales bacterium, assembly GCA_021767325.1. Next base: position 9,882 of record JAASTM010000009.1, on the reverse strand, counting down.
CGATGGATATAGATGTGCGGCTGGATGCCGGCGCCTACGAGAGCTGCTCGATGGTGGTTCTGCAGCGGGCGATTTTCTCGGTAAACAGCGTCTACAACATCCCGAACGTGAAAATTCATGGCCGGGCCTTTGCCACCAACAATGTCCCATCCGATGCGTATCGCGGCTTCGGCGCTCCGCAGGGGCTGTTCGCAATGGAGGCGCACATGAGCCACATAGCCCGGGCTATCGGCGCCGACGAGCTGGAACTGAAGCGGCGGCACCTACTGAAGCAGGGCGATGTGACGGTGACCAACGGCCGGATTCACGAAGAAGTGAAACTGCCCGAGATGCTGGAACGCATCGAAGAGATGTCCGGTTACAGTAAGAAGCTGAAAGAGTACCCGGCGGGTTCCTGGAAGGGAATTGGCCTCTCGCTGTTCAATCACGGCAGCGGTTTTACCGGAAACGGTGAACAGGAGATTATCAAAGGCGTGGTAAACATGCGCAAGCGCTCGGATGGAATCGTCGACCTGCTGGTCTCCAACGTGGAGATGGGGCAGGGGCTGCAGACGACCTTCCGCAAGATTGCTGCCATGGTACTGAAAATACCAGTAGATTCGGTTATCTATAACGATCCGAACACCGATATGGTGCCCGATTCGGGACCGACCTGCGCCAGCCGATCCATTGCGGTTGTCGGCTACCTAGTGCAGGAGGCGGCCAAGAAGCTCAAGGACCGCTGGGACGAGAGCGATGTGGTGGAAGTGAGCCATCAATATCAGCCGCCCGAGGGGCTTGTTCCCTGGGATCAGAACAGCCTGCAGGGCGATGCCTACCCCTCCTACGGTTGGGGCGTGAATGTGATCGAAGTCGAAGTGGATCCTCTGACTTACGAGGTGACCACCAAGGGAATTTGGGCGGTGCACGATGTCGGCGTGGCGATCGACGAGAAGGTCGTGGAAGGCCAGGTAGACGGCGGAATTATCCAGGCCCTGGGTTACGGGAGCCTGGAGAAACTGGAATCGAAAGATGGCCGGTTTCAGCAGAAAACCATGGCCGATTACACTATCCCTACCTCAATGGATTTTCCAAGAATTAAGAGCGCATTGGTGGACAATCCCTATGAATTCGGCCCGTTTGGCGCAAAAGGTGCCGGAGAGCTGGTATTCGACGGGGCGGCGGCTGCCTTCGCCGACGCCGTACAGATGGCGATCGACGGCGATATAAAGCAGATACCGGTGACCCCTGAGTACATAATGGAGGTGCGCGAGAATGCCCACAGTTAAGTTTACAGTGAACGGCGCGAGCCATTCTATAGATACCGATCCCCTGCGGCGGCTGCTCGATGTGCTGCGGGAGGAATTGCAACTGACCGGAGTCAAAGAGGGCTGCGGCGAAGGTGAGTGCGGCGCCTGCTCTGTGCTGAAGGACGGGGTGCTGGTCAACTCCTGCATGATACCCATCGGCACCTGCGAAGGGTCGGAAATAGTAACCCCCGAGGGGCTGCGTGAGACCGCCCAAGGCAAGGCGATTATCGATGCCTATGGCGAATCCGGGGCGGTGCAGTGCGGATTCTGTACGCCGGGTATGATGATGGCCACCGAGGCTCTGCTGCGGAAAAACCCCAAGCCCACCGAGGATGAGGCCCGCGAGGCGCTGTCCGGTAATCTCTGCCGCTGTACCGGCTACGATATGATCATAGACGGTGTGCTGAAAGCCGCCGAAAGGGGGAAGGGCTTATGGTAGACTCGTATCGACCTCTCTCTCTAAAAGAGGCCCTGGACCTGCGGGCGAAGACGGGGGCACTGCCCTTTGCCGGCGGCACCGACCTGATGGTCCGCTATCGCTATGAATCCGGCGCAATCCCCGATTACCCGAAACCGATTATGTTCGTCAATCATCTGGAAGAGCTGCGGGCGATTCGACGGGTGGACCACGGGCTTTCGATCGGCGCGGCGGTGACTATGACCGAGGTACTGGAGAGCGACGAGGTTCCGGCGATCCTGAAGGAAGCGGTGGTGACTATCGCCGCTCCGGGGCTGCGGAATGCCGCAACTCTGGCGGGTAACATCTGCAACGCCTCGCCGGCCGGCGATTCGATCTGTGCGCTCTACGCCCTGGATGCGGGGGTGAAGCTCCAGAGCCCGCGGGGTGAGCGGATTCTTCCCATTTATCAGTTTATCACCGGTCCGGGAAAGACCGAATTGAATGAAGATGAGATTCTCACCGAGATAATAGTTCCGAAGGACCGCTCCACTCTCCATCTTTTTAAGAAGGTTGGAACCCGCCGGGCGAATGCGTTGACAAAGCTCTCGCTGGCGGCCGTGGCCCGTATCTCCGGGGAGAGAATTGACGAGATACGGATAGCAATTGGAGCGGTTGCTCCGACGGTTGTCCGTTCTACCGAGCTGGAACAGCGGATGGAAGGGCGCAGTATCGGCGAAGTGGCCGAGGAGGCCGAGGATATCCTGCGGGACTACGACACCCTCGTCCAGCCGATCGACGACCAGCGCTCGACTGCCGTGTACCGCAAGCGGGTGGCCATGAACCTTGTGCGCCACTTCTTACTCGGCCAGGTACTACAGCAGGGAGCCTAAGGAGAGGCATATGGCACGAATATTGTTGAAAGATGTCTTTTACCTGCACACCTCCGCCGATGGCGAGGCGCAGCGGGATGTAGACGTACTAATTAGCGATAACCGAATCGAAAAGATAGCGAAAAACATCGATTTCAGTCCCAGCGGCGAGGACCGGGTGATCGACTGTTCTAAGCACGTGGTAGTACCCGGCTTCGTGAACACTCACCACCACTTTTACCAGACCCTTACCCGCAATCTGCCGGCAGTGCAGAACGCCGAGTTGTTCGACTGGTTAAAATATCTTTATGATATATGGGAAAAGATTGATGAAGATGCAGTGTACTACTCGTCGCTGTTGGCAATGGGCGAGCTGCTGAAAACCGGCTGTACCACCAGCACCGATCATCTCTACCTGTATCCGCGCAGATTAAAGAGCGATCTGATGGGGCTGCAGTTCAAAGCGGCCGATACCCTGGGGATGCGCTTTTCGCCGACCCGCGGGTCTATGTCGCTGAGCAAGAAGGACGGCGGCCTGCCTCCCGATTCGGTAGTACAAACCGATGAAGAGATCCTCGAGGACAGTGAGCGGGTTATAAAGCAGTATCACGACGACAGCGAGTTTTCGATGCGCAAAGTGGTTCTGGCACCCTGCAGTCCCTTCAGCGTAACCGAGGACTTGATGAAAAAGTCGGTCGAATTGGCACGGAAATACGGCGTGCGTCTGCATACCCATGTGGCCGAAACCTTTGATGAAAACGATTTCTGTATTGAAGTCTACGGCCGCCGGCCGCTGAAGCTGATGGAGGATACCGGCTTTATCGGCGAGGATGTCTTCTACGCCCACGGCATCCACTTCAACGACGAGGAGCTGGATGTACTGGCCGAGACCGGCACCCACATCGCCCACTGCCCCTCGAGTAATATGCGACTGGGCTCGGGAATCTGCCGGGTCACCGAAATGATCCCCAAGAACATAAACGTGGGCCTGGCGGTGGACGGATCGGCATCCAACGATGCCTCGGACATGCTCGGCGAAATGCGCAATGCCCTGCTGCTGCAGCGGGTGAAATACGGCGCCGCCGCAGTAACCACCCGGGACATATTCCGGCTGGCCAACGAAAATGGAGCTAAACTGCTCGGCTTTCCGAAGATCGGCCAGTTGAAAGAGGGTTGGGCGGCCGATATGGCGATCTTCGACGTACACAAGCTCGAATACGCCGGTTCGCTCTCCGATCCGCTGGCGGCACTGCTGTTTTCCGGATACAACCACGGCACCGATTACACTATCGTAAACGGCCGGGTGGCGGTTGAGCACGGACAGCTGGTCGGTTTTCCGGAGGAGGAGCTGACTCAAAAGGCGAATGCGATTGCCGCCGGAATGCTGGAGGACTAATCCGCAGCGAACACACGTACCTTTTAGGCCGGACAGGCGAGTATACACGCGGTCCGGCCGACAAAATATCAACTTAGAAAACATTAGTTTCTGGAGGACACAGAATGGACAGAATTGGGATTGAAGAAATGATTCGGTCGTTGGGGCGCCTGCGAGCCGAAGAGATGTACCTGAACGACTTTTTCCTGACTTGGGATAAGAGCGAGGATGAGATTCAGGCTACTTTCAAGGTTGCCGAGATTTTACGGGCGCTGCGTCAGAACAATATTTCGACTAACGTATTCGATAGCGGACTGGCAATTTCACTTTTCCGGGATAACTCTACTCGGACCCGCTTCAGCTACGCCAGTGCTGCGAATATGCTGGGACTCGAAATTCAGGACCTGGACGAGGGTAAGAGCCAGATCGCCCACGGTGAAACCGTACGCGAAACCGCCAACATGATCTCTTTTATGGCGGATGTAATCGGTATTCGCGACGACATGTACATCGGTAAGGGACACACCTATATGCAGGAAGTCTCCGAGGCCGTGTACCAGGGATACCTGGACGGCGTGCTGGAACAGCGCCCGACCCTGGTGAACCTGCAGTGCGATATCGACCACCCGACCCAGTCGATGGCCGACCTGGCTCACGTGATCAACCACTTCGGCGGTGTAGAGAACCTGAAGGGCAAGAAAGTGGCCATGACCTGGGCCTACAGCCCCTCCTACGGCAAGCCGCTGTCGGTACCCCAGGGCATCGTGGGACTCTTCTCCCGCTTCGGCATGGATGTAACCCTTGCACACCCGGAAGGTTATAACATCATGCCCGAGGTCGAGGATGTTGCCCAGAAGAACTCCGAGCACACCGGCGGCTCTTTTAAGCGGGTAAACAGCATGGAAGAGGCTTTTCAGGATGCGGACATCGTATATCCGAAGAGCTGGGCACCCTTCTCTGTAATGGAAGAGCGCACCAAGCTGGTAGAGAACGGGGATCAGGCCGGTCTGAAAGACCTCGAAAAGCGCGGTCTGGAGAACAACAAGAAGTACATGGACTGGGAGTGCACCGAGGATCTGATGAAAAAGACCCGCGATGGCAAGGCGCTGTACATGCACTGTCTGCCGGCCGACATAACCGGAGTCAGCTGTGAGCGGGGCGAAGTCGAAGCCAGTGTCTTCGACCGCTACCGTGTACCTCTCTACAAAGAGGCCAGCTACAAGCCCTATATCATCGCCGCCATGATTTTTCTGAGCAAGTTCAGAAATCCATCCGACAAGCTCATGCAGCTGCTGCAGTCCGGCAACAACCGGATTATGTAAGCGGTTCATAAGCCGTCGACCGGAAAAACGCCCGTTCCCGTTTTGGGGGCGGGCGTTTTCTTTTTCCGATTTCCTTGACGCGGGGACGGTACGGGTATTACGTTGGTGCCCGAGAAATATTTTATTTTGGAGGCAATGTTTACATGCATTTTCAACTAACGAAGAAGGGCTTTTTTCTTATTACCCTTACCGCACTTTTCTTTTTTCTCCTCTCACCCTTAGCCGCCCAGTCGCAGGGCAGCGGTTCCGGTCAGGGGCAGCCACAGGGACAGACGCAATCTCAGCCGGGCCTGCAGTCAGGTCAGCAGAATTCCCCCTCCTTTGAAGACTCGGAACTGCAGAAGTTCGCCCAGGTTATGAAAAAAATTCAGACAGTCCAGACCGAATCGAATCAGAAAATCGAAAGCGCGTTTTCAGAATCATCAATGAGCAAACAGCGTTTCAACACCTTATATAAAGCCCGCAAGAGCGGGAGTCAACAGAAAGCTGAAGATGAAAGCTCTGCTGAAACCAAGGAGTTCAACAAGCTTGCAAAACAGATTCAGACTATCCAGCAGAACAGTCAGAAGCAGATGGTCGAGACCGTACGGAATAACGATATGACCGTGCAGAAGTTCAATCAAATCGTCAAGGCGATGCGCTCGAATCCCGAACTGGGACAGCGCATTCAGCAGATGATGTAGTTTTTCAAAGCTTACAAAAGCTTTCCAGAGCTTAAAAGCCTGTTGTAGTTCATACAGCAGGCTTTTTTTGTGTTATAAGTAGATAGTAATTTAAGTAAATATAATAACTTATTGTCAAAAAAATTATAGTTAAATGTAAAATATTGGAATTGTCTCTTAATATTTAATATAAATATATATCATAAAAAGAAATAACAGTGAAATAAAATATTTAACACAAATAATTGACTTATCACAGCGAACTTATATATAATTGAAAAGCTTTAAGACTAACTGAAAAAGTATTTTTTATTTAATTAGACTTGAAATTTCATATATGTAATGGAGGGTAGCATCATAAACGGAGCAGCCGCAGTAACCCGCTCGCTTGAAGAACTGGGAGTATCGACAGTCTTTGGTATTCCCGGAATCCATAATTTAGATATCTATGATCAACTGTTATCCTCCCGGATAGAGCACGTAACCAGCCGCAATGAGAGCGGCGCCGGTTTTATGGCACTTGGTGCCGGGATGTTAAGCGGAAAGCCAGGGGTGGCACTGGTCATTACCGGCCCGGGCCTCACTAATATACTGACACCGATGGGCGAGGCTTACCACGACTGCGTACCGATACTGGTCATAAGCAGCCAGATCCCCTCAAATCTGATAGGAAAGCACTCACGCTATCTGCATGAATTGGAGAACTCAACCGAGATGACGCGATCCGTAAGCAAGGCTGCCTGGCGGGTCGATTCGGCGGAGCGGATAGAAGCGTGTATTAAGGCAGGGTACGAACTTGCCTCGCAGGGACGGCCGGGGCCCGTACATATCGAAATACCCCTGGATGTGCTGCAGGCGGGTACCAGCGATCAGCTTGAGTGCCGCGAATCGGCTGCCGCCGCTGCATCTTCAGTTAAAGCGGACCGGGAGCAGCTGCGCAGAGCGGGAGAACTCCTGCTCGAAAGCAGCCGGGTTGCGTTGATATGCGGCGGAGGTGCGGTGCGGGCTTCCAGGGAGGTTCGCGAACTCCAGCAGCGGCTGGGTGCAGTTGTAGTAACTACTGCCGCCGGAAAAGGGGTGGTGGCCGAGGGCTCTCCCTTTTCTGTGGGCTGTCGTCTACATTTTGAACCTGTTAGGAAGCTCCTCGAATCAATGGATGTGGTGTGTGCAATCGGTACGCAGCTCTCTGCAACCGATCTCTGGGAGAGCGACCCGGAGATCGAAAAAAAGCTGATTATCATTAACACGGAAGAGAAAGTTTTGCTGCGTTATCCCGACGCCTTGCTGTCTCTGCATGCAGATACAGAAAATACGGTGGCCCGCTTACTGCACGAACTGGACGCCAGGCGGCCGTCGGCCGGCGGAAGCACGCATACTGCTACTCTACACGCGGCTGGCCGGCGGGGACTGACCGAAGAGGTACACAACACTATCGCCGCATGTAATGAGCAGCTCATCGCGGTAACCGGGATTCCGGAAAAAAATGCCGGCCAGATTCTGTTGCTGCTGCAGGTACTGCGCGGCGCCCTGCCTGAGGACGGAGTCATTGCAACCGACATGACGACCCCCGCCTATGCGGCCCTCAGCGAGTGGTCCGTACAGGCGCCGGCACAGTTTCTGCATCCGGTCGGCTTCGGTGCGCTGGGATATGCCCTGCCGACGGCGGTTGGAATCAAGTCGATCAATCGCGGTCGCAAGGTACTTGTATTGGCCGGAGACGGCGGCTTCCAATTCACGTTGCAGGAGTTAGCGGTTGCCGTGGAGCAGAAACTCGGATTGCCTATTGTGATTTGGAACAACCACGGGTACGGGGAAATCCGCCGGACGGAGGACCTTCGTCATCCCGGCCGGCGCATTGCCGTTGATGTGAATCCGCCAGCGTTTGAGAAACTCGCCGAGGCGTACGGCGCCGGTTATGCCCGCTTCGGGACAGGTGAATCGGCGGCAGATACAAAAGCTCTCAGTCGGGTGGTAGAAAGAGCCTTTGCGCAAGAGGTTCCCACTATTATAGAAATTATTGACACCCAACAATAAAAAGGAGTTATCAAGGAATGAAACTTGCCGGAATTCGGCCTGACATCAAAGACGTGCACCCGTACGTGGCCGGTAAGACGATTGAAGAGGTCAAGAGAGAGTACCATTTGGACCGCATCATAAAGCTCGGCTCGAATGAAAATCCCTGGGGACCGTATCCGGCCGCAATCGAAGCGATGCGCCGGGAAGTGACCCGTCTGCATACATATCCCGACAACAGTTTTGTACAGATCAAGCGGCAAATCGCCGGTGGATACGGGGTGGACGAGAAGTGGGTGGCGGTTTCGCACGGTGCCGGCGGAATGCTGGAAACCCTGGCGAAAACGTTCATCGAGCCGGGCAGTCATGTGCTCATTCCCGAGTACACCTACGGACTGTATCGGGAGATTTCGCGCCTGATGGGCGGTGAGGTGGAACGGGTACCAATGACTGCGGATATGCGGATCGATGTGCAGGCTCTCATACAGAGAATGAGACCGGAGACAAGAGTGATCTGGCTCTGCAACCCGAACAATCCTACGGGAACAGTGGCCGCGATAGAGCTTCTTGAAGAGCTGCTCACCGGTCTGCCGGAAGGCTGCTGGCTGGTACTCGACGAGGCCTACGCGGAGTTTGCCGATCATGGGAATCTGCCCGATCGGATAGAACTGATTCGCCGAGAGCTGCCGATTGTATCCGTACGCACGTTTTCCAAAGCCTATGGTCTGGCCGGCGCCCGGCTCGGGTATGCGCTGGCACATCCGGACCTGATCCGAATTATCGATACTGTGGCCGAGCCTTTCAACGCCAACCGTATTGGCCTGGCCGGCGCCCGGGCGACCCTCGAACTGGAACGTGAGGCGGTGGATCAGACAATTGATACTATCCGCCGGCAGCGCGAACGGCTGCAAAATGAACTATCCGGCCGAGGGTTCACTGTGTATCAGTCTCAGGCGAATTTCATTTTGTTCGATACGGGACAAGACGCGGTCGAATTGGCAGATCGGCTGCTGCGCCGTGGAGTGATTGTCCGTTCGGCGGCGGGGTGGGGCTTGCCGACCCATATCCGGGTGACGGTGGGTAAGTCTGAAGAAAATACAATATTTCTTGAAACGCTGGATGCAGTCATTCGCAACAGCACTGAAGGAGAGCAGAATGGTTAAATTCGAACAGGTTACCAAAATATATCCGGACGGAACTAAAGCGGTGGATGCCCTCGATCTCGAAATAGAGAAGGGCGAGTGCGTGGTTTTTATCGGCCCTTCGGGGTGTGGAAAGACCACATCCCTCAAAATGATTAACCGGCTCGAGGATGTGAGCGGGGGCACTATATCGATTAATGGGACTGACATCACCGAGGTGAATCCGGTAACACTGCGCCGGAATATCGGCTATGTCATCCAGGAAACCGGCCTCATGCCGCATCTGACTGTCTTGGAGAATATAGCAATGGTGCTGCACCTGCAGAAATGGAGCAGAACCCGCATTCATCGGAGGGTGGACGAGCTCCTGGAGATGGCCGGACTCGATCCGGAAACCTTCAAATACCGCCTGCCGGCCGATATGTCCGGAGGACAGCGCCAGAGAATCGGTGTGCTGCGGGCCCTGGCCGCCGAGCCGGATGTGGTCCTGATGGACGAGCCCTTTGGAGCGCTCGACCCTATCAGCCGGGAACATCTCCAAGGCGAGCTGCTGGAGCTGCAGGAAAAACTGCACAAGACCATCGTATTCGTGACCCACGACATCGACGAGGCACTCAAACTGGGCGATCGCATCGTTCTAATGCGGGGTGGCCGGATTGAACAGATCGGTACTCCTGAAGAGCTGAAGAACACACCCAAAAGTGAGTTCGTGCGGGATTTTATCGGTGACGATCAACTGAGCAGGATTTCTCCCGATGCTTCAATCGGGGTCCTGGTAGAGGAGGCTCCGCTGACGGTACTTCCCAGCCG
>JAASTM010000314.1 GCA_021767325.1 Spirochaetales bacterium | reverse complement strand
GCGGGAGAAGTTGCGCAGATCCCGTACGATATCACGGATCCGAACCGCACCCTCCTCGGTTTCATCGAGCAGTGCGTCCAGGTCGTTCATGATGTACTGCAGCTCGTTCTCTTCGGCTATTCCGCGGCCTTCCTGCAGCAGTTGGGGTACCTTTTCTGAGGGGGCCTTGGCCGCCTCTTCCAGCTTCAGAGCCAGCTGCTTCAGGACCCTGGCGTACTCTTTCAGCGTACCGAGATTGCTGAGCACGAAGCCGGTAGGATTATTGATTTCATGGGCAACACCGGCGGCCAGTTGACCGATGGATGCCATTTTTTCCGACTGAACCAGCTGTTTTTGAGCGGCTTTCAGCTGGTCAATGGTTTCGTTCAGCTCTCTGGTCCGCTGTTCGACCCGCTCTTCGAGGATCCGGTTCATATTACTGACTATGTTCTCCGCTTCCAATCGCTCGGTTATATCGACCAGGACGAAGCGGTAGTAGCGCGTACGGTCGTCCCGCAGCAGAACATCCACGTAAATCAGAGCGGGAAAGCGGCTTCCGTCCCGGCGGACAACCCGCGCTTCGCTGCCGCTGATGATCTGGGCCGGGATGCTCTGTCCCTTCAGCCGGTCGTGCACATGCGACCAGATATCCCCGACAATCAGATCGTTGATATGGAGCTCCGCCGCCGCGGATGTCCGGTTGCACTGCAAGACCTGTCCGGCCTGCTGATTGAAATAGTTAATCCGGCCCCGACCGTCGGTCTCGACTATCGAAATCGGCAGACTGTTCACCAGCTTGTTCTGATTGATGCCGACGGCAATCGCACCGGCGAAATTCCGGTTTATCGGCTGTAGAGCCCGCAGTACTTCCGCCTGAAACCGACCTCGGGTTCTGCACAAAATAAGCACCCCCTGGCCCGGCAGCTCCATCACCGCATATTCGCCGGTCGCGGCAACCCCGTAGACAAAGGGCAGCTGCTGCACAAACTCCTCGGCCGAACTCTCGTGCCTGCGGACAGGCAGCTTGGCAAGCGCCCGGCGATACAAGATGGATGTATCTCCATTGCCCGGTACTACTGTCAAAGCTTCAAACGCCGGGGTCTCCGCAGCAGCGGACGGCGAGTTGAGCAGCACCGCGGCCACATCGCAGCCGAGCTCCTGCCGATAGGCGGACAGCGCCCTGGAGGCCATGCGCTCGAGGTCAGGACCGGACCCGATTGAGAGGCTGATTTTATATAATGCCGAGAATTGAGTATTTGTAAGGGCCATCGGGTCCAGTATAGGCAAAGCACCGCGTCTCTGCAAGCAAGGCCCGGGCATACTCGGCATAACTGCCGCTTTTGGGTATACTGGCGGTACATCACGGAATTATGGGGGAAATGTATGTATGTAGTCGGATTCAACGGAAGCGCCCGACCCGAGGGCAACACCGCCTATTTTATTGAAAAAGCCTTCGAACCACTGCGGGCGGCCGGCATAGAGTGTGAACAGGTGTCACTGGCCGGGCGGGTGGTACGCGGATGCACCGCCTGCATGAGTTGCCGCGAGGACGGCAGCGGCCGCTGTGTCTTCGACGACGATATTATAAATGAGTGCATCGAAAAAATGGAAAAGGCCGATGCCATTATCATCGGTTCGCCGGTCTACTTTTCCGACATCACCTCCGAGACCAAGGCCCTGATCGACCGCAGCGGGTATGCCATCCGCGGCGCAGGCAACTTTCTCAGCCGTAAGGTCGGCGCCGGAATCGCCGTTGCCCGCCGGGCCGGCACAGTACACGCCTTGGAATCGATCAACCAGTTTTTCTTTATCAACGACATGGTGGTGCCCGGCTCGAGTTACTGGAATATGTCCCTCTCCAGGGCCGTCGGAGACGGTGAAAAGGACGCTGAGGGCATCAAAACCATGCTGCGGCTCGGTGAGAACATCGCCTGGCTTCTAAAAAAACTCAATAATTAGTGTTTTCCAAGATTTTCGGTTGATAGACCGACTGAGTCGGGGTACATTTCTATTGTGAGCGAGCTCGAAAAACAGATCACCGGTGACTGGTACGAGGTGCGCAGCGCCCTCGACGAACCAGATACATTAGTTGACTTCCTCGAAATCAGCCCCGCCGAGTTCACCCGTGCGGCTGAGCAGCTGCGCTTTGCCGTCGAGCAGGGCATCGTGGAGTACAAGCGGGGTCTCCTGCACTCTATCATGTCGCCGCTCAAATCGCTCAAGTGGGACAGCCGGGCCATCACTGACCTCACCCCACCGCTGCGTGAGTCGGCTATGGCTGTGCTGACCCCGGCGGTGCAGCGGCTGTTCGCGCTGGGACTGCTGCGGCTCTACTCGCAGAAGAGCAGCGACGAAGCCGTCGACTCACAATCTTCGGACCAGCGCCGCGAGCAGACAGTGCACGAGAAAGAACCGAGCCAAAAAGCTCCCACCGACATCAAAACGGTAGTGCAAGAAGTAAAAAACATGCTCAAAGAACGGCCTGCACTGCAGAACCATCAGGAAGTGAAGAAAATAATGCTCCAGCTCAAGTACTACAACACCGAGCTGGACAAGATGCGCAGCCTGGCCCCGAACATCCCGCCGGAGAAAGCGTCCGGCTTCAAGCAGAACTTTCAAGCTACTTTTAATGAGATAGCCCAGAAAATTGCCGCTTCCTACAACACATTAATTAATGAGGAACTCGAGCGAAACCGCCCAAAAGAGCAGCTGCCCATTCTCAAACGCTACGATTTTACCAATACCGATAAGCTGTTCCGCGATCAGATCGCCAACGCAACCAGAATCTATTCAACCATCCGGCACGCCGAACAGGAGCGTTACCAGATGCGGGAGATCCTGGTCGAACTGTCCGCAGGCGAGCCTTACCACGCCGGCTTTTTCGATCGCGAGCTGAAGGCCTACCAGCAGTTGGCCCCCTTCGGCGAGGACAATCTGAAGATCAGCCGCGCCTTCGGGAACCAGGTACAGCGCTACTACGATCGCTACGCCGAGTGGATCTCCCGCTGAGCGGTCAGAGCAAATCCTGCCGGCCGCGATCCTTCAATTCATTGACCACCTGCTTCACCTGCTGCCCGGCACCCTTCTTGGCAATGAGCACGGCGCCGTTCTTCACCACTACCATCAGGTCGTCCACACCGCACAAGGCCACCGGCTGTTCAGAGTAGACGAAGTTGCCCTGCGACTCGATCGCTACCAGCTCTTCGACCCCGCCGTTAGTGTTGTCGGAACCCTTCTCGGCATACAGGGCGGCCATCTCCTCCCAGCTGCCGATATCGTTCCAGTCGAAGGAGGCCTTTACCATGGCCGAGCTGGTGCTCTTTTCCATTACCGCGTAGTCGATGGAGTCCTTTGGACTGGCCTGGTACACCTTCTCGACCTCCGAGCCTTCCATGACCACTTCGATCTCTCCGGCCCGCCGTGATTCGCCCTTCGAACCAATACCTGCAAAGATGTCGCCAATCTCCGGGGTGAGACTTTTCAGCTCACCGAGATAACGCTCCACCTTGAAGGCGAACATGCCCGAGTTCCAGTAGTAATTGCCCTTCTCCACGAAGCGCTCGGCAGTCGCCTGGTCCGGTTTCTCCCGAAACGAGGCTACTTTCAAGCCCGGAGGCATCTCTTCTGCGGTTTCAATGTATCCGTAGCCGGTTTCCGGCCGCGTGGGGGGAATGCCGAAGGTCACCAGCTTGTCCTGCCGGGCCAGTTGGTCGGCCGCCCGTACGTTTTCGGAGAACTTCTCTATCGGCGTGATGAGGTGGTCGGCCGTCAGGACGGCCACCGTCTCCTCGCCCTGTCCGCCGCTTTGCGCCTTCAGGTATTCAGCCGCAATAGCGATGGCCGGGGCGGTATTTCTGGCCGCCGGCTCGGGTATCACCTTGATCTTATCGCGGCCGGTACCGATTTTGCCGCATTCGGCGATAATCGGCTCGAGCTGCTCTTTCAGAGTGATGATAATAACATTTCCCTTTATCCCGAGGGCCAGGGCCCGCTCAATCGTCAGCTGTAAGAGGCTTTTTCCGTCCTGCACCGGTAAAAACTGTTTCGGCATCTTCGAATTGGAAGCCGGCCATAAGCGCGTGCCCGAACCTCCCGCGAGTATTAATACATGATCAACCATACATTCCTCCTATTTACTTCTACCTCAATAATAAGGAAAAATCGGGC
>JAASTM010000313.1 GCA_021767325.1 Spirochaetales bacterium | reverse complement strand
TTGCCCGTATTGCCTATGTGAGTGGTACTAGTCCCGCCTATCTTTTGCCGATCAGCGTTATGACCATTGTGGCTACCGTGTTCATCATACGTTCGGTTCACGGTTTTCTGCAGGAGATAAAGTCACAGGATTACATGCTGTTTGCGGTTGCGAAGGGGCTGGAAAAGCGTCGCTTGATTAGCACACATCTTCTGGTCCCGGTTCTTTCAAAGCTGCGGGGCGAACTACACGGTCTGCTGGCTTTGCTGATTGGGAACCTGTTTATACTCGAGCGTATTTTTAACATACCCGGAGTTACCGGCTTTTTGTTCAGAAATGCATTTCAGAGGCTTATTGTGAGCCTCAGTTCTGGGGATATAAAAATTATCACGCAGCTGAACGTAGCCCTGAGCGGGTTTCTGGCGGTTGTTGCGATTTACTGGCTGCTCTATGGCGTATTCTCGCTTTTATTTGCAGCTCTTATAAGGTGGAGAGAATGAAAAAATCTACCAATTGGATGCTACCGACCGGAATTGCACTGCTGGTACTCATTACCCTTTTGGCCGTGTTCGGCCCTCTGTTCGCTCCGTTTGCACCGGATTACAGCGACAACATCATATACATAGAAACAGATAATGGCCGCGAGCTCTTCATTTCTCCGGTTGAACCCCACTCGCCTTACTATTTAGGCACCGATCCTTGGGGATACGATGTCTTGAGCATTATGCTGTATGGGTTGAAGTATAGTTTAGCTACCGCAGTTCTGGTCTCACTTCTCAGGGTTGCGGGCTCGCTCGCGGTTGTCATGCTCGGTGGTGGTAAAATGCACACCGGCCGGATGTGGGGCGGGCTGAACGCAATACCACAGTTCGTCATTATCTATTTCATCCTCTACAGCATCAACTACAATTCTCCTCTTTCCATAATGGAATTGGCTGCTATTCAATGGGCATTACTGACTGTGTTCGGTATACCGGCACTGATCCCATCCATGAACTCAGCGGTGGAGGAACTCAAGCAGCGGGAGTTCGTAACTGTCGCAACCTCGATCGGAGCCGGCCCGGTACGTCGCTTTTTCGTTCATATCCTCCCGCATCTGTGGGAACGGCTGATACTCTTGTTGAGCCGTGAAACAGTGGCAGTATTAACGCTGGTAGGTCAGCTGGGTATTTTCAACATCTTTATAGGCGGAACGATTTTTACTCCGGCTCCACCGCTCTACCACTCCAAGACCAATGAGTGGGCCGGGCTGCTGGGGCAGTATCGAACCCACATCTCCGGCGGAACCTGGTGGATCGGCTTGTTTCCGTTAGTCGGGTTTATGTTGCTGCTGTTGAGTTTTTATCTTACCAGCCGGGGCCTGCAGAGAAAAATCCATCAGACCTACCATTCGGTTTCACACATCTGAGTGCTCAGCCGCGAAAGCGAATCTCGGTATCTCCCATCACATAATTTGACGGAATCAAAAGGAGTCTTTATGCTTAATAGCTGAGACTCGTTCACAAGATCACGTCAGGAGTGTGTATGGAAAACAGTGAAGAACAGGAAGGCTGGCTGGCTATCGATATTCATCCGTGGGTGTTTTTTACCTCAGCAGTCATAATAATCGGTTCGGTAGTGATCGCTATTCTGTTTCAGGCCAGTGTTGGTGATATTTTTACGACGATTCAGGAAGGAATTGCGACTGGTGCCGGATGGCTGTTTATCATGACAATGAACATCATCCTGGTATTTGTTCTGGTATTGATGGTGAGCAGGTACGGGGATATTCGCCTCGGCGGCTCGGATGCCAAGCCGGAGTTCTCGACGATGGGCTGGTTCGCAATGCTCTTCAGTGCCGGTATGGGGATCGGCTTGCTGTTTTACAGTGTAGCCGAGCCGATGTTCCACTTTGTCAGTTATCCGCTCACCGAAGCAGGTACTGCCGAGGCTGCCAAATCGGCCATGGACCTGACCTTTCTGCACTGGGGATTTCATCCCTGGGCGGTGTATACTATGGTCGGTCTGGCATTGGCCTTTTTTGCCTTCAACAAGGGCTTGCCCCTTTCTATCCGCTCGGTGTTTTATCCGGTGCTCGGCGAGAAAATTCACGGCGCCGCCGGTAATATAATCGATATCCTAGCCACCGTAGCCACCCTCTTCGGAGTTGCCACTTCGCTGGGTTTGGGAGTTCAGCAGGTAAACGCCGGGCTAGACCATCTGTTCAACATAGGCCAGAGTCCGATGATACAGGTCATCTTGATTGCCGGTATTACTGCGCTGGCCACCTGGTCGGTGTTGGCAGGTTTGAGTGCCGGTATCCGCCGGCTCTCGGAAATAAACCTGGTGATGGCCGGACTGTTGTGCCTGTTCGTGTTGATAGTGGGACCGACTCTGTTCATCTTCAAGTCCTTCGGAGAGAATCTCGGCCACTACATCCAATACCTGCCGGTGCTATCCACATGGAACGAGACTTATGAGGGCAGCAACTGGCAGCACAGCTGGACGGTATTCTACTGGGGTTGGTGGATTGCCTGGTCGCCCTTCGTCGGCATGTTTATCGCCCGGGTTTCCTATGGGCGGACCATCCGCGAGTTTATAATGGGCGTGCTGTTCGTCCCTACCCTGATCACTTTTGCCTGGCTGACCATCTTCGGCAACAGTGCCCTGAGTGTGGAGATGTTCGGTGCCGGCGGTATAGCCCGGGCTGTTCAGGAAAATATCCCGGTGGCGCTGTTCGAGCTGTTACAGAATTTTCCATTTAACTCGGTTACCAGCGGTCTGACGGTGCTGGTAATTATCACCTTTTTCGTAACCTCCTCCGACTCGGGTTCAATGGTTATCGATATTATTACCGCCGGCGGAAATCCCGACCCGCCTAAACTTCAGCGTCTGTTTTGGGCGGTGCTGGAAGGTGCGGTTGCCGCCGCCCTGCTGCTCGGCGGAGGATTGGTTGCGCTGCAGACGGCGGCCATTACTACCGGCCTGCCATTCGCACTGGTGCTCATTTTTATGATCTACAGCCTCCGCAAGGGACTGTCCAATTACACCGAGGGGCCGGGCTTCTCCATGCCGCCGTATGAGCACGGCCACGTCTTCAAAACCGTATCCAGCCATCCGGAGCCCGAACTGGTGCACGGGCACGTGAGCTGGCTCGGACGGCAGCGGCATGCCCGGCGGGTACCGAGCGAAGCCGAACGGGTCAAAGGCGGCACGCGTTCGGTAAAACGCCTGTTCGGCGCTAAAAAGCAGAAAAAGGAAAACAAAGATGAGGGAGGCCGGCATTGAAAAAATTAATCACAAAGCTCAAGCTTAATACCGGATTATCGGCGGCTGCGGTTATGGTGCTTTTAATGATGATGGCCGGCTGCAGTCGTGAGGACAGCCGCGAGGCCTCCGCCAGTTCGCAGTTTGCAGACCGTGCCGATATCGAAATTCGACTGGTGTATCCGGAATGGTCCTCAGAAATTGCCAGCGCCCACTTGATCCAAGCGGTGCTCGAGGAGCGACTCGGTTACAGCGTCAGGATGATTCCGGTAGAAGTTGAAGAGATGTGGCGGCGGGTCGCCGAAGGCGAGGCCGATGTGTTGACCGGAGCCTGGCTGCCGACAACCCACCAGGAGTACTACCAGGAGTACAGCGGCGAGCTCGAAGACCTCGGACCCAATCTCGAAGGCGCCCGCATCGGCCTGGTAGTGCCGTCCGTACGCCCCGGCCGGCAGACCGGCGCCAGTGGGAAAACCGGACGCGATCTGGTGACTATCAGTTCCATCGAGCAGCTGGCCGGCCATGTGGAGGAGTTCGACGGTTTGATAGTCGGTATCGAATCCGGCGCCGGAGTAGTGGCCCGCAGCCGGGAGGCTCTGAAAGCTTATGGTCTGAGCTCAGAGTACCGCATCATAAGCACCGATGAAAAGCGCATGCTCAATCGATTGAGAACTGCTGTTCAGCAGGGGGAGTGGATCGTGATTACCGGCTGGAAACCACATTGGATGTTCGAGCTGTACAACCTCCGCTTTTTGGATGATCCGAAAGGGGTCTTCGGGGGCAAAGAATCTATTCATACCATGGTGCGGCCCGGTTTGAAACAGGATATTCCGGATGCATATGAGGTTCTCAAACAAATCAGCTACCAGCCGGAGGATCTCGAACGGCTGATGCGCTGGATTGAGGCGGATGAGGCGGAGGAC
>JAASTM010000312.1 GCA_021767325.1 Spirochaetales bacterium | reverse complement strand
GAGCTGCCGGGCGTCGAGGCTGTATACACCTACCAGGATGTACCCCGGGTTCCCATTACCCGCGCCGGTCAGGGCCATCCCGAACCGAGTCCGAAAGACAAATTTATTCTAGATGAATACGTCCGTTACCCCGGCGACGAAGTCGCAGTGGTGGCGGCAGTCGATGAACATACCGCCCGCCGGGCAGTCGAGCTTATCGATGTGGAATACGAGGTACTGACGCCGCTGGTGGATATGGAAGCGGCCGAGACCAGCGACACGGTTGTACACCCCGAGCCCGAGGCCTACACCATGTTTCCGATGGGCTTCGAGCCGAAGAAGAACATTGCCGCAACGTATGATATGAACCTCGGTGATGTAGATGAGGTACTCAAGGGCTGCGACCATGTGATCGAGCGGCGCTACTACACCCAGGCCCAGGCCCATGCCGCCCTGGAGCCGCACGCATCCTTCAGCTACTACGACCTGCACGGCCGCATCAACATCGTTACCTCCACCCAGAACCCCTTCCACACCCGCCGAATCCTCGGCGAAGTGTTCGAAGTACCCCTGCGGAACATCCGGGTGCAAAAGCCGCGTATCGGCGGCGGGTTCGGCGGAAAACAGCAGATTCACCTCGAGCTGTACGCCATGCTGGTCACCATGAAAACCGGCAAACCGGCCAAGGTGGTCATGAGCCGCAAAGAGGTGTTCGAATCCTCGTTTGCCCGACACAAAATGCGCCTGGACATCCGCCTGGGAGCCGACAAGAGCGGGAAAATCAAGGCTATCGACCTGCAAGTGCTCTCCGACACCGGAGCCTACGGCGAACACGCCCTGACCGTCTTTACCAACTGCGGATCCAAGTCGCTGCCGATGTACAACAAAGTCGAAGCGGTCCGTTTCGGCGGAAAGATCGTGTACACCAACCGCACCCCCGCCGGCGCCTACCGCGGCTACGGGGCAATCCAGGGCAACTACGCCCTCGAATCGGCTATGACCGAAATGGCCAGTAAGCTGGGTATGGACCCGGCGGTACTGCGCGAACAGAACATGATCAAAGAGGGCGAGACCAGCGATATCTTCCGCATTATGGGCGAAGGCGGCGAAGGCCACGAAATGTGGATCGAGAGCTGCAAGCTGCAATATTGTGTAGATCGCGGCCGTGAGCTGATCGGCTGGGATCCGAAGAAGCTGAAAGGCGAGGTAAAGAACGGCAAGGTCCGCGGCAAAGGCATGGCCATCGCCATGCAGGGCTCGGGCATACCGCACATCGATATGGGCTCGGCTACCCTCGAACTGCAGGACGACGGATTCTTCAAACTGCTCATCGGGGCCACCGACCTGGGAACCGGAAGCGACACGATTCTGGCCCAGATCGCCGCCGAAGAGCTGGGTGTACCGGCTGACGACATCGTCGTCTACAGCTCCGACACCGACCGCACCCCCTACGACGTCGGCGCTTACGCCTCCAGTACTACGTACGTGACCGGTAACGCGGTTATTCGTGCCGCCCAGAACATGAAGCAGGTGCTGCGCGAAGCCGCCGCCGAAAAATTCGGGGTTGAATCCGACGATGTGGATTTCAACGGCCGCGAACTATGGGTGAAGGACGGCAAGAAGCAGATCAGCAGCATGAAAGACGGCAGCCAGTCGATTACCCTGAAGGAGTTCAGCTACGACACCCTCTATCACGAGGGGCTTAACATGAAAACCCTGTCAGCCACCGGCTCGTACAGCGGAGAGGTCTCCCCCCCGCCTTACATGGCCGGCTTCTGCGAAGTCGAGGTCGACCTGGACACTGGGAAAATCGATGTGCTGGACTACGTGGCGATTACCGACTGCGGTACCCCGATTAACCCCAACCTGGCCAAAGTGCAGGTGGAAGGGGGCCTGATGCAGGGTATCGGAATGACCCTGACCGAGGATGTGGTGCTGACCGGCAACGGCAAGATGCTGACCAACAACTTTATGACCTATAAGATACCATCAAGGGAAGATGTGGGCAGACTGCGCGTCGAGCTGGCCGAAAGCTACGATCCTACCGGCCCCTTCGGAGCAAAATCGGTGGGAGAAATCGGAATCGATACTCCCCTGGCCGCGATATCAAACGCGCTGTTCAACGCCACCGGAGTACGCCTGACTTCATTGCCGCTTACCCCGGCCAAGGTGCTGGCAGCGCTGGAAGCGCAGAAGGCACAAAAATAAAAAAACGGGGCCGGCCTGCCAACACAACGGCATGCCAAAAGCCCTCAACGGCTAAAACAAAAAACGGGGCTGTCCGAGATGAGATCTTGGACAGCCCTTTTTCTGTGTTCGAATGCAGCGCCCGCCAGCCGGACGGCAGCGCGCTCAGCGCGTGCGCAGGAGCATGGAAAGATTCGTTTTGAGGGGGTGAAAGTAGACCTGATTAAAACAGATCTGCCGATCGTACAGATCGTAGAAAATCTCCTCCCACATCTGCATGGGGGCAGCCTCGGGGGCCCCGAAGATACCGGCTACCTCGTTGTTGAGGCCGGCTTTGAACCAGGCCGTCGCGTAGGTAATATCCCCGTCGTAAAAACGGCGCAGATAATCGGTCAAGCGCATCTCATCCTTACGTTTGGAGAGCATCAGCCGCATGGCCGCTTTTATCACCTGTACCCGGCAGACAATTACCGGCTCGCCGTCGGCGGTGTATACCCAGTCGAATGCAAACACCTGCGTGTGCTTGAACTGGGGCATGTGTTCCAGCAGATCATCGTTTGGTTGCCTCAGAGAAATGCCCGACTGTTCGACATCTATCTCCCGATAAGTGTCCTGCAAGATGTGCACGAAATCAGAGTTGATGTCAAAGCGCATATTCAGCTTGAGTGCATGGGGATGGCCGAAATTTCCCCGTCCCTGCCAGGGGGTAATATAGCCGTCTTTTATCAGATCCGCCAGGGCTTCGCGCACAGTTGCCCGACTGGTGCCGTAGCGCTTGGCCAGCTGCTCCTCCGGCTCGAGCCGGTTGTTTCCCGGACGCATGGTGCTGATCTCCTCAACCAGGGCACTGCGAACCCGCTGATATAAAGGCTTTTCCTCTTTTTTATTCATATGCATTCCTTCTATGTGGTTCCTCGCGAACAAAAACTACTATGAGAATACAGGACACAAAGGCTGCCGCCGCAGAAACCGGTCCTAATCCCCATACCCCTACATTTAAATATGCTGCAGGACCGGTGGTGGCCGCAATAGTAGTACCCAACAATCCTCCGGCTACACTCAGCGACATAACCTTTCCGCGCTGCGACGGGTACTGCTCGCTGAGCAGGGGAAAATTACTGACGGTAGCAAACTCAAAGAAAAACCGCGGCAGCAGCAGACTCATCAGCGCCAGAGGCAGCGTGATATTGAGGAACGGCAGCAGAGCAAAAAACACCACCATGCCCGCCGCGCCTATCAGGACACTCCGCCGCTTTCCGATGCGATCGCCGGCTACACTCACGATAATACTCCCGGCCCAGTCGAAAAATCCCAGCAGCAGCGCCACCAGTCCGAGTCTGCTCGGTGCCAACCCGTATTCGGTTTCAAGCCATCCGCCGTGAATGATCATGATGTGGGTAATCGCAAAAAAATTGAACACGTTTACCAACACCGCCGCCCAGGCCGACTTCCAGTGGGTTCCAAGATAAAAGAAATTCAAAACCCGTCTCGCCTGCGATTCGGTTCTCACGCGCGAGCCGGCTGCGGCGGGCAGATCCTGTCCGGCAGCCCGACCACCGGCCTCACCCCCCTGACTGCCCTCATCCGGCCCGCTGTCCGCGGCCCCTGGAGCGTCCGCGCTGTGGTGATGCTCGGTCTTCGGCAGGGTGCCCAGCAACAGCGAAGCGGCAATCAAACCGCCGCCCAGCACATACAAGGGCTCGCGCCAGGAAAACAGCTCTATCAGCACTCCTATCAGCGCCAGTCCGATGATACCCGCCAATGCCCAAGAGTATTCCACTATCCCGAGATACCGCGACCGCTTTTCGTAGGGCAGTTTGGCGCTCAGGTAGGAGTGCAGATTCGGCGTGAATCCGCCCTGCCCCAGACCGGCTACCACCATACTCAGAATAAGAATCGGCAGTCCGGCCCCGGTGGACATGAGCAGGATTCCAATACCCGCCGTCAGCAGACTGAGCCGCATAATCAGGCGGTATCCGACCCGGTCG
>JAASTM010000311.1 GCA_021767325.1 Spirochaetales bacterium | reverse complement strand
TGGAGGACGCCCGCAGCCTGGCCCGGGGTGTGGTGAGCTCGAGCCTGGTCAAGGCAGCCTTTTACGGCGAGGATGCCAACTGGGGGCGTATTCTGGCTGCAATGGGTTACTCCGGCGGTGCCTTCGAACCGGAGAAGGTGGATATTTTATTCCGCAGTGCCGCCGGAGAGGTAATGCTGATGCAGTCCGGCTCTCCGGTTCCCTTTGACGAGGGAAAGGCTGAGAGGATATTGGCCGAGAAAGAAGTGGAGGTGCGTATACGTCTGTACGAAGGCACCGGATCCGCCACCGCCTGGGGATGCGACCTGACCTATGAGTATGTAAAAATCAACGGCAGTTACCGCACCTGATTCGGCGGATAGAGGAGAAAGCGATGAATACAGAGATGCAAAAAAAGAGCTTTAGGGAGCGGGCGCATACCCTGATCGAGGCCCTGCCGTATATACAGCACTTCAGCGGGAAAACAATGGTAATAAAATACGGCGGAAGCGCTATGAGCAATCCGGACCTGCGCGGGCGTATCATTCAGGATATTGCACTACTCAAATATGTCGGTCTGCGCCCACTTCTGGTACATGGGGGAGGGCCCGCCATCAATGCGCTTCTCACACAAGTCGGGGTGGAAAGCCGCTTCGAGAACGGACTCAGGGTGACCGATGCATCCACCATGGAACTCACCGAGATGGTACTGGCCGGCAAGGTGAACAAGGAGCTGGTGCGGCTTCTGCAGTTGCACGGCGTTGGTGCCGTAGGTCTTAGCGGTAAAGACGGCGGGCTGCTCACGGCCGCCAAGCTGCAGAGTGAAAGTGCCGACCTCGGTTTCGTCGGCCGCATCGAATCCGTCAACACACGCATCCTGGAGGTGCTGTTCGAGAACGATTTCGTGCCGGTAGTCGCCCCTGTCTCGGCTGATGCCAACGGAACCACTTTCAACATCAACGCCGATGATGCGGCGGTAGCCATTGCCGCCGCCCTCAAGGCCGAAAAACTGCTGTTTCTCACCGACGTCCCGGGCATTCTCCGTTCGGTAGACGATCCGGGCAGCCGAATCAGCAGAGTAAGCAGTGCCGAAGCTCGGGAACTGATCAACAACAAGACTGTTGCCGGCGGTATGGTTCCGAAGGTTCGCTGTGCCGCCCAGGCGGCTGAAAGCGGCGTATCCGCCACCCATATAATCGACGGCAACCTCCCCCACGCCCTGCTGCTGGAGATCCTGACCAGCGAGGGGGTCGGTACCCTGATAGAACCGGAGAAAAAACCTCAATCCAAGGAGAACGAAAAATGAGCAACTGGATAGACCGCAGTAAAAAGGTTCTGATGAACACCTATTCCCGCTTTCCCCTCACCTTAACCGAGGGCTCCGGGGTATATGCAAAGGATGATCACGGGAATGAATACCTCGATTTTTTAGCCGGTATTGCCGTGAATGCTCTCGGCCATGCCCATCCCTCCCTCTCAAAGGCCATCAGCGAACAGGCCGCCAAGATGATGCACTGCTCGAATCTGTATCACATTCCGCAGCAGACCGAACTCGCGGAAAAACTGGTTGCACACAGCAGTTTCGACAAAGCCTTTTTCTGTAACAGCGGAACCGAGGCAATCGAAGCGGCCCTCAAGCTGGCCCGCAAATGGGGCGGCCTCAATAAAAACGGAGCCGCCAAGATAGTGGCAATGCGGCACTCTTTCCACGGGCGAACCATAGGGGCTCTATCACTGACCGGCCAGGAGAAGTACCAGAAGGCATTCAAACCGCTGATGCCGGCGGTGCAGTTCGTACCCTTCAATGATATCGATGCCCTGGCCGCGGCGGTCGACGATTCGACTTGTGCCGTAATCCTGGAACCGGTGCAGGGCGAAGGCGGAATCTATCCGGCGCGGCAGAAGTACCTGCAGGAGGTAAGGCGGATCTGTGACTCCAGCGATACTCTGCTGCTGTTCGACGAGGTGCAGTGCGGGCTGGGACGCACGGGGACCCTGTTTGCGCACCAGTACTACGAGGTAGAACCGGATGCGGTTGCCCTGGCCAAGGGGCTGGGCGGAGGTTTTCCGGTAGGTGCCCTGCTGGCAAGGGAGCGGGCAGCAGTATTCGAACCGGGCGACCACGCTTCGACTTTCGGCGGGAATCCGCTGGCCGCGGCAGCCGCTCTGGCGGTCATTTCAGAGCTCACCGGCGGCCTGGTGGAGCATTCCCGTGAAGTAGGGGCCTATCTGCACGAAAAGCTGAGCGTACTGGCCACCAGCAACCCCCGCGTACAGGAGATCCGCGGAGTGAATCTGATGATCGGGATTCAACTGGACAGGGAGGCCTCGCCCTACGTAGAAAAGTGTCAAAAAGCGGGTCTGTTGGTGGGTAAAGCCGGCACGGATGTGCTGCGCCTGGTTCCGCCCCTGATCATCGAGAAAGAACACGTCGACAAGGCGATAGAGGTTCTTTCCGGCGTATTGTCGGAATGAAATTCTGACGGGCCGGTTCAGACAGCCTCGATATGCGCTCACGGAACAAAAAAAGCCTGCCGACCTGGCAGGCTTTTCATACATCTTGAAAGATGGCTATATGGACACTCTTACATGAGATCCTTAGGCTTTCGGGCAGTGTTGCCGGTAGCTTCACATACCGCTACGTGCCGAATTTTGCCGTTCTTGAAGACTGATTTCATTTTGATAGTGCCACCCCAACGGCTGGTCAGTTGCTGGGCCCCTTCACGACGGGCGTTCTTGGATATGTTTGCAGCCATATGCTCCTCCTCAAATAAATGTGCGGCGAGTGGTACTATAACTCACTTTGCCCCCAACGTCAAACCCCATTCAGGTAATTTTCGGTTGTTTCTTGGCCTTAAAATACATATATTTTACTCAGAATGCAAGTACTCACAGCCATTTTGAAAGCGATCCGATGGATTTTTACGCTCCCCATAATTGTGTACCAATATGTCATTTCTCCGGCTCTGCCGGGCGCCTGTATTTACAGCCCAACCTGCAGCCATTACTCCCGCGAGGCCATCATGCAGCACGGGGTCTTGAAGGGGCTCATACTGGCGATTACCCGGATTTTCCGCTGTGCCGGAGGACTGTACACCGGGGGCCGCGATCCCGTGCCGGAAGAGTTTTCTTTCGACTACATAGGCGGAGCCTACAAACGATTCTGGGCCCGATCAAAGGGCCGCTCGTCAGAGGAATGATACGGTTACGGATCTTACTCAGCGGGTGATATCCCGCAGGAAAGAGGTCAGTACCTGCAGCGCGTTCTCGTTGAAGCCGCCTTCCGGTATGATGAGATCGGCATAGAGCTTTGTCGGTTCGATAAAGTCGTAATGCCCCGGACGGACTACCTCCAGATACTGTTGAATAACCGAGTCTACCGTCCGGCCACGCTCTTTCATATCGCGCTCCAGCCGCCGTATAAAGCGGATATCGTCGGGGGTGTCTACATACAGCTTGAGATCGATCAGCTCCCGGATGTAGGGATCGAAGAACACCATAATGCCCTCGAAAATAATCAGCTTCTCAGGTTCCACCCTCACCGTCTCATCTTTACGGCGATGGTGCACAAAATCGTACTGCGGCATATCGATCGGCTGGCCAGCTTTCAGTTTAGAGAGATGCTCGTGGAGCAGCTCGTTGTCAAAGGCCTCCGGATGATCGAAGTTGAAGGCGGTTATGTTGGCATTGTTGATGTATTCCGCAGATTTATAGTAGTTGTCCTGGGGAATAAATACAAAATCAGATACGATTTCAGAAATTTTTCTAACAATGGTGGTCTTTCCCGATCCGGACCCTCCGGTAATCCCCACCAGCTTCACATTCTGGAAACGGCCTGAATTCAGCTCGGGTTCAGCCTGCCCCTGTAGGTTATTGGATGTGCTCATGGGTAATATTATCCCCGGGGAGCGGTTGCCGGGTCAACGGGTTTGCCGTTTTTATACACAAAAAAGAATACTTTGGCGGTTTTCTCGATGGGATTGATGCCGAGCCGCCCCAACACGGTTCCCGCTTCGACTTGATCACCAACCTCAACATAAGTTGCTTCGTTGCCGCCGTAGGCATAAATCATGCCGTTCGATGATTCCACCATAACCAGGTTTCCGTATCCCCGGTAGGGGGCCACCCATACCACCTTGCCGGAGCTCACTGAAACCACTTCATCACCCCGGCTGCCGCTTATCTG